>NZ_BAAAPN010000016.1:0-1067 GCF_039531165.1 Nostocoides vanveenii
CTTCACCACCAAGTCGTATCACTGGGTGTTGGAGGCCGACATCGAGGCGTGTTTCGACATGATCGATCACGTCGCGTTGATGGACAGGGTCCGGTCAAGGATCGGCGACAAGGGCGTGTTGGGGCTGGTCAAGGCGTTCCTCAAGGCCGGGGTGATGACCACCACCGGCACCCGCGAGGGCACGCACACCGGCACCCCGCAGGGCGGGATCTTGTCCCCGCTGCTGGCGAACATCGCGTTGTCCGTGCTGGACGAACACTTCATGAGCAAGTGGGAGCAGCACATGGCAACCGAGGTGGCCCGGCAGCGTCGAAAGCGGCAGGGCAAGGCGAACTACCGTCTGGTCCGGTACGCCGACGACTTCGTCGTCGTGGTCACCGGCCAGCAACAGGATGCCGAACACCTGCGGCAGGAGGTGGCAGCCGTGTTGGCCCCGATGGGGCTGCGGCTGTCACCGGAGAAGACCCGCGTGGTCCACATCGACGACGGGTTCGACTTCCTCGGTTTCCACATCCGCAGGATGCGGCGTCGAGGCAGCAACAAGTGGTTCGTGTACACCAAGCCCTCGAAGAAGGCGATTGCCTCGATCAAGAGCCGGGTGAAGACCATGACGTACAGGGCAACCCTGCACCAAGACCCCGGGTACCTGATGGACTACCTGGGACGGGTGCTGCGGGGGTGGGCCACCTATTTCCGGCACGGTGTCTCCAAAGCCACTTTCGCTGGGATCGACTCCTATGCGTGGGAGCGGGTCACGGCATGGCTACGGAAGAAGCACCGGATCGGATGGCCAGCACTCCGGCGCAGGTTCTGCCTGCCGGGGACCTGGCGGCTCGCCGTCGAGGGAGTCAGGTTCCGGGGCGCAGCCAGCATCCCGGTGGTCCGGTACCGCTACCGCGGCTACCAGATCCCGACCCCCTGGACACCAACAGCCACCACCGGCTGACCAGCAACTGCTCTCGTGGAGAGCCCGGTGCGGCGAGAGTCGCACGCCGGGTTCGGCGGGCGGCCCGGGGAAACGGAGCGGCAGCAATGCCGCCACCGCGCCTCGGGCCGACCCAACTGGC
>NZ_BAAAPN010000017.1:0-94406 GCF_039531165.1 Nostocoides vanveenii
AGCGATTGGCTTTGACACCTCCTCTCCTACTCGCGTCCGCGCCTGCACCCCTTCAGCAACACGCACCCCAAACGCAACATCCGCACCTATCCGTGCAACCTCTTATGGGTCGTCGCCCGCACCCGCAATGCCCTCGTGCTGGGCCTGATCTGCTCGTTGGTCGGCGCTGCCTGCGGGGCCGCCCTCGCGTTCGCCGGCCGGTCGAGCGGCTTCACGACCATCGACGAGGCATCCGCACCCGCCGGCACCTTCGGCGCGCAGATCCTCGGCAACGGCGCCGAACCGGCCAAGGTCACCATCGACATGCATCCCAAAGCGATGACCCCGGACCCGCTCAAGGCGACCGCCGACGCGCCCACCCTCTATGCCGACGACTGCCAGACCGAACAGACGACCACCGACGTCTTCACGTGCACCTACGGCGCCAAAGCGTCCTCGAAGGTGATCGCCCTGGTCGGTGATTCCAAGAGCGCGCAATGGTTCCCGGCCCTAGAGAAGTTCGCCACGACGCACGGCTGGACCATCACGACCTATCTGAAGTCGTCGTGCCCGTGGAGCTCCGCGCTCATCTACGGCGGCCAGGACCCCAGCCATCGCTACACGATCTGCAAGCAGTGGGGTGCCAAGGTCCTCGATCGCCTCACCGGGCCCGAGAAGCCCACCGTCATCGTCACCTCCGGCATCCGCGGCACCGCCTTCACCCCCAGCGGCACCGAGGACCGCGCGACCATGGTCGCCGGCTACGCCGACTATTGGTCGGCGATGGGCACGATCGGGGTACCGGTCATTGTCCTCAATGACACCCCCCAGCCCGGCAAGGTCGTCTATGAGTGCGTTCTGGACCACCCCGCTGACTTCATGACCGCGTGCAAGGGCCGGTTCAACGACGGCTCGGGTGGCGCGGCTCTGCGCGCGGCTGTCACCGACGTGCCGACCGCTCGGCTGATCGACATGAACCCGTGGATCTGCCCGCAGAAGCAGTGCTGGCCGGTGATCGGCAATGTCCTCGTCTGGCGGCAGGGGTCCCACATCACCGCGACGTATGCCGCGTCCCTGAGCGCCGTGATCGACCGCAAGCTCGCGGCGGCCCTCCACGAACTCGGCGTCGCCACCAGCTGACCCCCTTCGCCGATCGGGGGTTGTCGGTGGGCCGTGCAAGGCTGTGCCTGCCATGACCGATGACGTCCTGTCCCGATTCTCCGCGGCCACCCAAGCGTGGTTCCGCGGATCCTTCGCCGAGCCGACGAGTGCCCAGGCCGGCGCTTGGTCCGCGATCAGCTCTAGGCGCGACGCGCTCGTGGTCGCCCCCACCGGCTCGGGCAAGACCCTGTCGGCCTTCCTCTGGGCGCTCGACGGTCTCGTGCGGCAACCGGCGCCCGAGGATCCCCTGCGCCGGTGCCGCGTCGTCTACGTCTCGCCGATGAAGGCGCTGGCCGTCGACGTCGAGCGCAACCTGCGGGCGCCCCTGGTCGGCATCGGCCACGCCGCTGCCCGCCTCGGTATGCCGGTTCCCGACGTCAGCGTGGCCGTCCGCTCCGGAGACACTCCCGCGGCCGAACGCCGAGCCTTCGCCCGGGCCCCCAGCGACATCCTGATCACCACCCCCGAATCCCTTTTCCTGCTGCTCACCTCCAACGCGCGGGCGGCGCTGGCCGGGGTCGAGACGGTCATCCTGGACGAGATCCACGCCGTGGCGGCCACCAAACGCGGCGCCCACCTGGCGCTCTCGCTGGAGCGCCTGGACGCTCTGTTGCCGAAACCGGCCCAGCGCATCGGGCTCTCCGCCACCGTCCGGCCGGTCGAGGAGGTCGCGCGCTTTCTCAGCGGCGGTCGCCCCGTCGAGATCGTCCAGCCGCCCGCGACCAAGGCCTGGGATCTCGAGGTCGTCGTGCCCGTGCCGGACATGGGCGAGCTGGGCGCGGTCAGCGGCGACCTCTCCGGAGCCGCCTCCGGACCGGAGCGGCGCACCTCGATCTGGCCGCACGTCGAGGAACGCATTGTCGACCTCGTGGCACAGCAGCGCTCCACGCTGATCTTCGCCAACTCCCGCCGGCTGGCCGAGCGGCTGACAGCGCGACTGAACGAGATCTGGGAGGAGCGCCTAGCCGAGGCTGCCGATGACGCGTCGCTGCTCGATGTCCCGGCGGCCGAGTTCGGCGCCCACCGAGCCGACCGGCCGCGCCCGGCACGGACCCCTGCCCAGGTGATGGCTCAGGCCGGCGCCAGCGGCGGCGCGCCGGCGGTGCTCGCCCGAGCCCACCACGGCTCGGTGAGCAAGGAGCAGCGGCTCGATATCGAGGAAGCACTCAAGGCCGGCCGGCTCCCGGCAGTCGTCGCGACCAGTTCCCTCGAACTCGGCATCGACATGGGCGCGGTCGATCTGGTCATCCAGGTCGAATCCCCGCCGAGCGTGGCCTCAGGCCTGCAGCGCGTCGGGCGGGCCGGGCATCAGGTGGGCGCGGTCTCGGCCGGAGTCTTTTTCCCCAAGTACCGCGGCGATCTGGTCCAGACTGCCGTCGTCGTGGAACGCATGCGCGCGGGCGCGATCGAGGAGTTGAGGATCCCGGCCAATCCGATCGACGTGCTCGCCCAACACATCGTCGCGATGACCGCGATGGACGCCTGGTCGGTCCCCGACCTGCATGCCCTGGTCCGCCGAGCCGCGCCCTATGCCGGTCTCTCACGCACGGTGCTCGATGCCGTTCTGGACATGCTCGCCGGACGCTATCCCAGCGACGAGTTCGCCGAGTTGCGGCCGCGAATCACCTGGGATCGCCTCGCCGACGAGATCACGGCCCGGCGCGGTGGCCAGCATCTGGCCGTCACCAGCGGCGGCACAATTCCCGACCGCGGGCTCTTCGGCGTCTTCCTCGCCGGCGACGGCGCCGGGCGACGGGTCGGCGAACTCGACGAAGAGATGGTCTACGAATCCCGAGTCGGGGATGTTTTCACGCTGGGCACCTCCAGCTGGCGGATCGAGGAGATCACGCACGACCAAGTGCTCGTCACCCCCGCGCCCGGTGAGCCGGGGCGCTTGCCGTTCTGGAAGGGCGAGACGCAGGGGCGCCCCGTCGAGCTCGGCACCGCGCTCGGCGCCTTCGTCCGCGAACTCGCCCACGCGCCGGCCGACGACGGCCTGGCGCGTGCCCAGGCCGCCGGACTCGCCCCGTGGGCAGCCGACAACCTGATCGCCTACCTGGCCGAGCAACGCGCGGCGACCGGGGTGGTCCCCAGCGATACGACAATCGTCATCGAACGCTTCCGTGACGAGATCGGCGACTGGCGGGTCGCTCTGCACTCCCCGTTCGGCATGCCCGTGCACGCGCCCTGGGCGTTGTGCATCGCGGCACGCATGCGCGAGCGCTTCGGGGTGGACGTCCAGGCGATGGCCGCCGACGACGGAATCGTCCTGCGCCTGCCCGATGTCGAGTTCGACGACGGTGCCGACGCCGGGGCTGAGCTCGGCAGCTTGCTCCTCCTCGATCCGGACGACATCGACGCGCTCGTCACCGCCCAACTGCCGGGCTCGGCACTCTTCGCCTCGCGCTTTCGCGAATGCGCGGCCCGCGCATTGCTCCTACCTCGCCGCCGGCCGGGGGTGCGCCAACCGCTGTGGCAGCAACGCCAGCGCGCAGCATCCCTGCTGCAGGTCGCCAGCAACTACCCCGACTTCCCCATCGTGCTCGAGACCGTTCGCGAGTGCCTGCAGGACGTGTACGACGTGCCAGGCCTGGTCGCGCTGATGAAGCGGATCGCCGCCCGCAAGGTCGGCACCGTCGACGTCCTCTCCGACGCACCCTCGCCCTTCGCGCGGTCGCTGATGTTCGGCTATGTCGCCCAATATCTGTATGAAGGCGACTCGCCCCTGGCCGAACGCCGGGCCGCCGCACTGGCCCTCGATCCCACCCTGCTTGCCGAGTTGCTCGGCCGGGGCGAAGGCCTGGCGCTTCGCGAGTTGCTCGACCTCGGTGCGATCACGCGCACGGCCGCCGAACTCCAACGACTGTTGCCCGAACGGCAGGCCCGCGACGCGCCCGAGATCACCGACCTCTTGCGCGTGCTCGGGCCCCTGACCCAAAGCGATATCGAGGTCCGCACGGTCGAGGAGATCCGCGGTCACGTCGGCCTGATCCTCGCCGAGTTGAGCGCGACCCGGCAGGTCATCGAGGTGCGGATGGCCGGTGAATCACGGTATGCCGTGGCTCAGGACGCCGCCCGGCTGCGCGACGCGTTGGGCGTGGCACTGCCGGTAGGCCTGCCGGCCGCCTTCCTCGAACCCGTCGCCGATCCCCTCGGCGAGCTCGTGGCTCGTTATGCACGCACGCACACGCCCTTCCTTCTCGCCGATCTGGCCCGCGATCTCGGCATCGGAACCGCCGTCGCGCATGACGCCCTGCGCCGGCTGCTCTCCACCGGCCGAGTCACCGAAGGCGAGTTCCTCCCCATGGGCGCCGGGACGGAGTTCTGCGATGCGGAGGTGCTGCGGCTGATCCGGCGCCGCTCGCTCGCCGGCCTGCGCGCCGAGGTGGAGCCGGTCCCGACCGCGCAGTACGCCCGCTTTCTGCCCACCTGGCAGGGCATCCGTGGACCCCTGCGCGGCACCGATGGCGTCCTGCGGGCCGTCGAACAACTCAGCGGGGCGATCGTGCCGGCGAGCGCGGTCGAGTCGCTGATCCTGCCGGTCCGAGTCAGCGGTTACCAGCCGGCCGCCCTCGACGAACTGCTCGCGACCGGCGAGATCTGCTGGCAGGGCCACGGCAGCCTGCCGGGCGACGATGGCTGGATCTCGCTCCACCTTTCCGAGAGTGCGCCGCTGACCCTGCAGCCACCGGGCGAGGTCACCGACCCGCGGGCACTGATGCTGCTGGAGGCCTTCGCACCCGGAGGTGCCTACTTCCTTCGCGGCCTATCCGCGGCAGCACCGTTGCCCGACGAGGCCGAAGCCGTGGCGGCGCTGTGGGCGTTGGTGTGGGCCGGCGTGGTCACCGGCGACACTTTCGCGCCGGTGCGCGGGCTGCTGACTTCCAACCGGGGCGCGCACAAGCATCAGCGTCGGGCACCGCGCGCGACGCGCTACGGCCGACGCGGTTCGCTTGCCGGCATGCGGCCCGCGCTGAGTCGCGCGGTGGGCACGCTGGGCACGCCGCCGACCGCGGTCGGTCGCTGGTCTCTCGTGCCCGAACTCGACCTCGACGCAACCGCGCGTGCCGTGACACGCGCGGAGGTGCTGCTCGATCGCTATGGGGTGGTCACCCGATCGGTCATCGCGGCCGAGGAGGTGCCCGGCGGGTTCGCGGCGATCTATCGCGTGTTGGCCGCAGCCGAGGAGTCCGGACGGTTGCGGCGCGGCTACTTCGTCGAATCGCTCGGCGCCGCCCAGTTCGCCACGACCGGAGCCGTCGACGCGCTGCGCCAGGCCACCGGCCGGCCCGGTAGCGAGACCGGGGCCGAGGCGCACGACGCATCAGCGGTCGCACGCGATCGCACGAACCCGGCGCAGGCACGCCCCTGGTCGCCCGTCCTCGACGCCGGGCGGCCCGCCCCGGACCCGGCCCTCGTGCTCGCCGCCACCGACCCGGCCAATCCTTATGGCGCCGCGCTGTCCTGGCCCGAGCGCGATGGCGCGGGCGGCCATCAGCCAGGACGCAAGGCCGGCGCCTTGGTCGTCTTGGTCGACGGCGTGCTGGTGATCTACGTCGAGCGCGGCGGCAAAACCCTGCTCAGTTGGGGTGACGACCCGTCGACCCTGCAGGCGGCGGCGGACGCGCTGGCCCGCAGCGTGCATGACGGTGCCTTGGGCCGCTTGACGGTCGAAAAGGCCGACGGCACGTCGGTTCTCGCGGCCGGCAACCCCGTTGCGTCGGCCCTCGCCACGGCCGGTTTCACGATGACACCGCGCGGCCTGCGCCTGCGTCGCCTGGGCGCAGCCGGGCCGGGGACCGGCGGGGGGAGCGACCCGGCATACGGCCGGCCGAAAATGTGAATGTCCCGACAATCCCCTGTGTTTGGCCCGAGAAGTTGCGGCTCGAGGCTACGGTGGACGCTGGGTCAAGCGCCCGCCGGGGGGCGATCAAGAAGATGTCGGAGGGATCATGCCGGAAGGCGACACGATCTGGCGCACGGCCGCGCGCTTGAATCTCGCCTTATGCGGCATTCCCCTGACGAGGCTAGAACTGCGGTGGGGCGAGTTGGGGGGAGCCGGCCTGCTGCCTGCCAGCACGATCGGTGTCGTCGCGCGCGGCAAACACCTGTTGCATCGGCTCGACTCGGGGGTGACGATCCACACCCACCTGCGCATGGAGGGCAGCTGGCGCATCCACCCCACCGCGAAGGTCACGCCCGCCCAGCTGGCCGACCATCACCTACGCGTGCTGGTCTCGACGTCCACCTGGACAGCGCTCGGGCTGCGGCTGGGGATGGTCGACGTGTGGCCCACGGAGCAGGATGAGGCCAGGCTGGCCCACCTCGGGCCTGACGTGCTCGGCCCCGACTGGGACCTCGACCGCGCCCTGGCCAATCTCGCCGGCGACGAATCGATGAGCATCGGCGCGGCACTGCTCGATCAGACCAAACTCGCCGGCATCGGCACGTTCTGGGCCAGCGAGGGGTTGTTCTTGAACCGCCTCTCGCCCTGGACCCTGGTCGGCGAAATTCCTGAACAGGACCAGATCGGCGTGGTCACCGGCATCCGGCGGCTGATGCGGCAGGCCACCGTCTCGGCGGTGCAGAGTTCGACGGGCCGCACCCGCCGGGGCGAGACGTCCTTCGTCCATGCCCGATCCGGCTCCCCGTGCCGGCGGTGCGGCATCCCGATCCGCGTCGCGATGATCGGATCGGCGGATCGGCAACGCACGATGTTCTACTGCCCCAACTGCCAGGGAGGTCTGGCACCGGGGGACGACGGCGCCCGGCAGTCACCACTCGGTGCCGCTGAACGCAGCCGAGCGATCAAGCGGCCGAGGCCGAAACTCCGGCGCGCGCTGGAGACTTGACGGGCAGCGGCGTGACGCCGGCCGCAACCGACTCCGCCAGTGCCACACGCGTGGTCACACCGTTCAGGACGCTCGACAGCGGCACGCCGAGCGCCTCGCAGACAGCAGCCAGCAACTCCGACGAGGCTTCCTTTTGGCCGCGCTCGATTTCGCTGAGGTAGCCGAGCGACACGGCGGCCGCGGCCGACACCTGACGCAGAGTGCGGCCCTGGGCCAGTCGCTCGTCGCGAAGGGCCTCGCCCAACTCGCGGCGGAGCAGGATCATGGTCGCTCTCCCTTCGGTGCTCTTCTCGACGTGCTCGGGTTCCTATCCTGCACCACCCCACCGACAATCGGCACGGCGACCCCGACGTCGGCGAGTCCCTCGGCCAATAGTTCGAGCGCGGCGTCGACAGTGGCCGCGCGGATCTCGGCACGCGACCCGGTCAACACCAGCCCCGCGGTTCGTATGCCCGACGGGCCGGCAACGGCGACAAAGACCGTGCCGACCGGTTTGCCGTCCGCCGGATCGGGCCCGGCGACACCCGTAGTCGCGATGGCCCAGTCCGACCCCAACACGTGGCGCGCACCGCGCGCCATCGCAGCCGCGACGTCCGGGTCGACCGCTCCCCGCTCGGTGAGCAGGTCCGCGGAAACGCCGAGGATCTGGTGTTTCAGGGCCGTCGCATAGCTGATCACGCCGCCGCGGACAACCGCGGACGCTCCGGGCACCGACGTCAGAGCCGCCGCGACCAGACCGCCTGTCAGCGACTCGGCGGTGCCGATCGTCACGCCCGTATGCCGGGCCGCGCCCACCACGAGCGCCGCCAGTTGCGCCGTGGCATCAGGCAGCGCGCCCGTCGACTCACGATGGTTCGTCGACTCAAACGGTTCCGCGTTTGCCTTTGGTGGCACTGTCGCCGTCACTTGCGGCCCGGCGCAGGCGCGGTCGCCCGCCCATCCTCGTCGGGCCCTTCGCCTGGACCCGTTTCCAGCCCGGAGGCCGCAGCGCCGGCGGGACCGCGCACCGGGCGCGCCTGCCTGGCCCCCCGGCGCCCGTCCCCGGCCTCTCGGCGCGCCGCCCGGGCCGCCTGAGCCGCGCGCGCCGCGGCCGCGGCGCGCTTGAGCATCGCGCGCTCACTGGTCTGCCGCAGCCGAAGCGCGTCGACGACGATGTCGATCCCCGTGACCAGGGTGAGCACGACGGCGGCGACCAGGATGACCCAGGCGATGATCGTCCATACGTGATCGGCGGGGAAGGTCCACAGGGGCATCAAGAAGAGGGTGAGCGCGAGGGATTGCAATGCCGTCTTGGTCTTGCCCCCGCGCCCGGCCGGCATCACCCCGTGCCGGATGACGACGAAACGCATCACCGTGATGCCCCACTCGCGCACGAGCACCGGGATCGTGATCCACCACGGGATGTCCGCGAGGATCGACAGGCCGACGAAGGCCATGCCGGTGATCGCCTTGTCGGCGATCGGGTCGGCGACCTTGCCGAAGTCGGTGACCAGGCCCCGTTTTCGGGCCAGTTCGCCGTCGATCCGGTCGGTCGCGACGGCCAGGGCGAAAAGGGCCGTGGCGGCCCAGCGCAGTCCGACATCCTGCCCGTGATCGGCCAGCAACAGCCAACCGAAGAAGGGCACGAGCACGATACGGCCGACGGTCAAGGCGTTCGGGAGATTCCAATTGGAGACCTCCGCGCGGGCTGCGGTCATCGAGGAAGCGCCTGCAGGTCGACGCCCTCGCTGCCGACGACCCGGGCCGCCACGATGCGCCCGACGGCCAGATCCGGCGTCAGGGGGAGCGTCGTCTGGCCGTCGATGTCTGGGCCTTGGATGCTCGCCCGCCCGATCGCCAGGCCGTCCTCGGCGCTGAGTTCCTCGATGAGCACATCGATCGACGAGCCGATCCGCTCGGCCGCGCGGTGGGCGGTGAGTTCCTCGACCAGATCGGTGAGTTCGGCGACTCGGTCGGCGATCTCGCCGGCGTCGATCTTGTCCCGCAGGGTCGCGCCCTCGGTGCCGTCCTCGTCGGAATAGCCGAAGACCCCGACCACATCGAGTCGGGCCGCCGTGAGGAAGGCGGCGAGTTCTTCGACGTCGGCCGCCGTCTCACCCGGGAAGCCGACGACGACATTGGAGCGGATTGCCGCCTCCGGCGCCAGCGCCCGGATGCGGTCGATCAGGTCAAGGAAGGCGGACGAGGAGCCGAAACGCCGCATCCGCCGCAACACCCCCGGCGCCGAATGCTGGAAGGACACATCCAACCAGGGGACGACCTTCGGCGTCGCCACGATCGCTTCGAGCAGCCCCGGCCGGATCTCGGCCGGCTGCAGATAGGAGACCCGGATCCAGTCCAGACCCTCGACCTCGGCCAGCCGCGGCAGGAGCTTCTCCATGGCCGCGAGGTCACCGAGATCCTTGCCATACGAGGTCGAGTTCTCGCTGACCAGGAAGGCTTCGCGAACCCCGCGGTCGGCCAGCCAATGTGCTTCTGCGACAACGTCGTCCGGGTGCCGCGAGACAAAGGCGCCGCGGAACATGGGGATCGCGCAGAACGCACACCGTCGGTCGCAGCCACTGGCTATCTTCAGCGGCGCCCACGGCCGCTGGTCCAAGCGGGCGCGCACGACCGAGGGCCCGCTGCGGGGAGCACGCGCCCGCAGGAGCGCATCCGCGCCCGCGCCGTATGCCGCGTCCGCACCGCCCGCAGGCGCCTGCCCCGGCGCGGCACCCAACCCGGGCACCGCGACATCCGCCACCGCCACCCGGCGCTCGGTCGGCGTCAGTGGAAGCAGGCGCCGGCGATCGCTCGGGACGTGACTGGCCGGCCGCGCACCGTCGAGGATGGCGCGCAGCGTGCCGGACAGATCGGCATACGAATCGAAACCGAGGACCGCGTCGGCTTCGGGCAGTTCCTCGGCCAAGTCGCGGCCGTAGCGTTCGGCGAGGCAGCCGACGGCGACGACCGCCTGCGTGCGGCCGCTCGCCTTCAACTCGGACGCCTCCAGGAGCACATCGATCGAGTCCTTCTTGGCCTGCTCGATGAACCCGCAGGTGTTGACGACGGCGACATCGGCGTCGGCAGCATCCTCGACCAATTCCCAGCCACCGGCGCTCAACCGCCCGGCGAGTTCCTCGGAGTCGACCTCGTTGCGCGTGCAGCCGAGCGTCACCAGGGCGACGCGGCGCGGCGTGATGGAGGTCATGGGCTCACTGTAGTTGGGCGCGAGTGAGCGCCCTCGAAACTCGCCCGCGGTGACGCCACTAGGTTGGGGCGCATGATCGCTGGCGAACTGGCCGACCTGCTCGGTGCCGACCCCGTCTTCGACGGCCACAACGACCTGCCCTGGGAGTTGCGGGAATTGGTCGGCTACGACTTCGACGCGCTGGATGTCGGGGTCCGGACCACCCGCACGCACACCGACCTGCCCCGGCTGCGCGAGGGTGGGGTCGGCGCCCAGTTCTGGTCGGTCTACGTCCCCGGCACCCTGGCGCCCAATGACGCGGTCACCGGCACGCTGGAGCAGATCGACGCCGTGCACGCCCTCACGCGCCGGTATGCCGATCGGCTCGCCCTGGCCACCACCGCGGACGACGTGCGACGCGCCTGGGCCGACGGCAAGATCGCTTCGCTGCTCGGCGCCGAGGGCGGCCACAGCATCGACAACTCGCTGGGCACCCTGCGCGCCTTCCGCGCCCTGGGTGTGCGTTACCTGACGCTGACCCACAACCAGAACAACGACTGGGCCGACTCGGCGACCGACACCGCGCGCCATGGCGGCCTGACCGACTTCGGACGGCAGGTCGTCGCCGAGATGAACCGCATCGGCATGCTCGTCGACTTGAGCCACGTCGCCCCGACGACGATGCACGCAGCCATGGATGTCACCACGGCGCCGCCGATCTTCTCCCACTCCAGCGCCCGCGCCGTCTGTGATCACCCGCGCAATGTCCCCGACGACGTGCTGGGCCGGCTGGCCGGCCTGCACGGCGTCTGCATGATCACCTTCGTGCCCCGCTTCGTCTCGCCGGTGCTGCGCGAGTGGGACCTGCAGGCCCACGCGGCCGCCGAAGCGGCCGGTGTCGCGACCAACGACCACGCGGCCTACACCGCCTTCTCCCGCACGTATGCCGAGTCCCACCCCGCGCCGCGCGCCACCCTCGCGGACGTGGTCGCGCATTGCGAGCACGTGCGGGAGGTCGCGGGGATCGACCACATCGGGCTGGGCGGCGACTACGACGGTGTCGATCGCCTGCCGGACGGCCTCGAGGACGTCAGTTGCTACCCGAAACTCCTTGCCGCACTGGCCGATCGGGGCTGGTCACGCGACGACCTCGGCAAGCTGACCAGCCGCAACATCCTGCGTGTGCTCCAGGCCGCCGACGACGCCGCTTTAGTGAACGGGCGCGTTCATGCTGCCCGGGCCGGCACCGCGACGAAACTTCGAAGGGCCCTCGGCGATCGCGACAACCTCGAAGTCCTCGATGGCCACCGGAGCCGAGCCGATCAGCCGGGACCCCGGTGAGGTCGCCGCGGACGCGATGAAGTCGTCGCGGAAGCGGTCGCGCTCGCCGGCGGTGTCGAAGACATAAGTGCCCTCGAACCACTCGCCCGGCCGCATCCGCCACGTCTTGAACGCCAGCCCGTCGAGGAACATGAAGCGCGCTACCGACGTGCCGACGACGTAGTCGCGCAGGTCCTGCGCGACGGCAGCACCGGTGCCTTCCAGGGACCAGCGCACAGCCAGTCCATATCCTGCATCCATGTCACTCCTCGTCGAGCCAGCGCAGCAATCCGCGGGCACCGTAACCCGTGGCGCCCTTGGCGAGTATTCCCGTATCAGCCTCTGACCGCCCGGTTCCGGCGATATCGAGGTGCACCCAGGGCAGCCCGGCGGTGAACTCGCGCAGGAACAACGCGGCGATGATCGACCCGGCTCCTGGCCCGCCGCCCAGCGGGCCGATGTGGCTGAGGTCGGCGACCGCCGAGTCGAGCGCCGGCCGGTAGTCCTCGATCAGCGGCATCTCCCACAGGGGCTCACCCGCGTCCGCGAACGCGGCCCGGACGCGCGCATGCAGACCGGCATCGCTGCCATACGACGCGGCAAGCCCGCTGCCGAGGGCGATGCGCGCGGCACCGGTGAGGGTGGCGATATCGATGACAGCGGCCGGGTCGAGCTTCGCGGCGGCATACGCGAGTGCGTCGGCGAGCACGATCCGCCCCTCCGCGTCGGTGTTGCCGATCTCGACGGTGGTCCCGCCGTATGCCGTGATGACGTCGCTGGGCCGATACGCTCCCCCGCCGATGGCGTTCTCCGCCAAGGCCATCAGGCCGATCACCGGCCGCCGGATCCCCAGCGCCCGGCAGCTCGCGAGCACCGAGAGCACGATGGCGGCGCCGGACATATCGGTCTTCATCATCGTCATGGCCGCCGAAGGTTTGACGTTGATCCCGCCGGTGTCGAAGGTGATGCCCTTTCCGACGAGGACTACCGGCGGCCCGGTCGCCCCCGCAGGCGTATAGCTGAGTTGGACCAGGCGCGGTGGTGTCCGCGAGCCCTGGCCGACGGCGATCAGGCCGCCGAAGCCCTCCCTGACGAGCGCCCCCTCGTCCCAGACCTTCACACGCAGTCCGCTCGCCCGTCCGATGGCGCGAGCTTCGTCGGCGAGCCAGCCGGGGTTCTTGATATTGCTCGGCGCATTGGCGTATGCCCGCGCGGTCGCCGTCGCGCGGACCGCCTCGCGACCGCGCACCACCGCCACCGGATCGTGCTCGCCGAGTAGCGCGAGCGCTATCGGGTCGGACTCGACCCGCGGGCCGTCGGCGCTCCAGCGCACCCGCTTGGCCGGCCCGAGCAGCGCGCCTTCCACCAGCGCTGCCGCGTCGACCGCCTCCTGATCGAGAGCCCCGGCGTCCAGCACCAGCAACCGGACCGCGTCGCCGGCGCGCTCCCCGACGGCCAACCGGGCGGCGCTGGCGGCGACGAGCCGCACCCGGCCCGGCGCGGCGGCGTCCGCGACCACGAGGATCAGGCAGGCGAGCGGACCGGTCGGCAGCGCGATGACCGTGGGGGCACCCGCGGTGGGCGCGTCATACGTCTCGATCAGCGATGCGGCGTCGGGCACGACAGCGGCGAGCACATTCGCGATGTGGGCGTGCCACTGGCTCCCGTCACCGGGCGGGATAAGCGCGGCATACGCGGCGGACCCGGGCGGACGATCGGCGAGCAGGCGGCCGACCTGGTCGGCGCTCGGGGGGACGATGTCGACGTCCGGAAGGACGGGCACCAAGGCGGGAGACATCCTGCGACCCTATCCACGTCCTGGCCGGCGCGTGGCGGCAACACCGGCGGGCAAAAGCCAGCGCCCCGAACGGCGAACCGTTCGGGGCGCTGAGAAAGTCCGTCGGCCGGCTAGGCCAGGCCCTCGCAATTGGAGATGGCGTCACCGAGGGCACGCACCTCATCGGGAGTCATTTCGACCACCAAGCGGCCACCCCCCTCGAGGGGCATGCGCAAGACGATGCCGCGTCCCTCCTTGGTGACCTCCAAAGGCCCGTCTCCGGTCCGAGGCTTCATTGCCGCCATGGGTGCTTCCCTTCTAGTGCCCGAAGCGCCGCCCTGAGCGACCTTCGTCGTACGCTGAACCGGGCACCTGCCCAGCCATCCGCCCCATTATCCCTCATACCCGGGCGTGGTCGTGCATCAACGGGCTTATCGGGCCATGTCGCCGAGGCGTCAAGGCGGAGTCGCCGCCCACGGCACATAGGTCAGGAATGCCACGGTCCACCAGGCTATTCCCGCGCAGAGCGCCAGGGCAACCAGCGCCACCCGGCGTCGCCAGTGCGGCACGATCCGCTCCCCCGCGGATGTCCGCATCGCGACGCTCGCGACCAGGGCCGCAGCCGGGAAGTCCAGCAGCAGAAAGCGCCACATGCTGGTGATCGGCCGGACCACTGCCAGCAGGTAGAGCGGGTAGGCCAAGGCCCACGCGCGGACCTCCAGAGGCAGCCACTGCCCGTGCCGGCCCGCGACGAGGGCGAGGTAGGCGGCCACGATCCCGACGATCAGGGCCACCCCGAAGACGCCGCGCGCCTCCCACGCCCAGGCCAGCCACAGGACGAAGGGCCCGTTCTGCGGCTCCTGCCCCCAGGCCTTCTGCACGTCGAAGAAGGCACTCGGCCGGCCCGTCAGCATGCCGACCGTCGCGGGCCAGGCCAGGGCCGAGACCGCGACCGAGACGGTCAGGACGATCAGCGCCCATCGGTCGCCGACGAACAGCCGAGTCCCGGAGCGGCGCTCGTCTCGAGCCCGGGCCACGAGGTGGACGAGGATCGCCAACCCCAGCGCCGGCGCGACGGCTCGGGTATAGCCGAGGCCGAGGAGGGTCAGCGCGGCCAGCCAGTAGGAACGGCGCATGACCAGAAACAGGGTCCCGGCGATCACCACCAGAGCGAGAGCCTCGCTGTAGGGAATGAGCAGCACGCCGGTCGCGGGATAGAAGCACCACAAGCACGCGGCCACCAGGGCGAGCCGGTCACGATGGGCCTGCGGCGCGGCATGGGTGGCGAGGCCGAAGATCCGCCAGACGATGAGCGCGCCGAGCAGGCCGAGCGGCAGATTGACCAGCAGTCCTGCCACCGGAAAGGGCAGGCCGATTGCGGTCCCCGCACGGACGAGCAGCGGAAAGGCCGGATAGAACGCCCATGCGCTGTAGGTGATGATCCCGGTCTGCGGGTCGACCGGGAGTGGCACGGGATAGCCGCCCTCGGCGATCCGGCGATACCACTGGGCATCCCACAGGCCGAAGAGATCGGCGACGGTCGGGTTCAGGTGGCCGACGCCGGCCGGATTCTGCACCCAGGTGGCAGCCGCCCACATCGCCGCCAGCGCGAGCAGCCGGGTCAGGACATAGACCAGCACGATGGTCTTGATCGGCCGGGCCAGTGCCCGGGCGACGAGGGCGTCGCGGCCCGCGGTCCCCCTCAGCCGGCCGGGCTCGCCAGCAGCGCGTCCAGGGTCCGGCCGAAGAGCCATTGCCCCGCCGCCGCCGATGCCGGGCCGATCAGGCGCGGCAGCGGGTCCACCCGGGGGCCGAGTTCCTCCGTCCACGTGACGCGCGCCCCCTCTCCGTCCGGCTCGATCGCGATCTGCGCCCACCCGCGCAGCCATGCCCCAATCTTGACGATGGCAACGACTGCCTCGTCACCATCGGCGGTAGGCGGTTGCCACTTCGTGACGATCATGTGATCCCAGAGCGTCGCCGGACCCAATCCCGTGCCGGCGGCAAACCGCCATCCGACGGTGGGCGTCCCGGGATCGAGACGCATTCGAGTGGCCGGGACAACGTCGCCGTGCGCGGCGAAGTCGGTGACCGCCGCCCACGCATCCGTGACCGACCGGCCCGTATGCCGTTGCACCCGAAAGGTGGTCACCCCACCTCCCCAGCGGGTCGGGTGGGCGGCGCGCCAGGCGAGACCCGCGGTAACGTCATGGTCGGCACCTCGCCGGCTTCGTAGGCGGCCAGGCGGCCGCGCAGGGCGTCGAGGACATCGTCGACCTGGTCCATTCGGTAGCCGCGCAGGGCGGTGTCGAAGTGGATCGCGTCGACATCGGCCGCCCGCTCGATGCGGTCGGCGCCCACGTCGTGCTCGGTGTGCACGGGCGGGGGAAGCGCGTCATACGTCAGCCGGCCGGTGATCAGCAGTGCGAAGCCCGCGGCGATGAGCACCGCGACCACGGTGAAGAAGACCCAGATCAACTCACATCGCCTCCGACGAGGTAGTGGTATCGGCCGGCTCGGCCAGGCCGTGCCGGGCACCTTGGACCACCAGGTCGACGGCTTCTTGCGGGTCGTCGACGAGGTGGATCAGGGACAGATCGCCTTCGCCGATGGTCCCACGCGTCAGGGCCGAATCACGCAGCCAGTCCAGCAGACCGCCCCAGTAGCTGCTGCCGAGCAGGACGATCGGGAAAGAGGTCACCTTGCGAGTCTGGACGAGCGTGAGCGCCTCGAACATCTCATCGAGGGTGCCCATCCCACCGGGCAGGACGACGAAGCCCTCGGCATATTTGACGAACATCGTCTTTCGCACGAAGAAGTAGCGGAAGTTCACGCCGAGGTCGACAAATTCGTTCAGGCCGGTCTCGAAGGGCAACTCGATGCCCAAGCCGACGGACAGACCGCCGGCGCGTAGCGCACCCTTGTTCGCGGCCTCCATCGCCCCGGGGCCACCGCCGGTGATGCAGGCGAAGCCGGCCCGGGCGATGGCCGCGCCGACGGCTTCACCGAGGGCGTAGTCGGGGTGGTCGCGGGGGGTGCGGGCCGACCCGAAGACGGAGATCGCCGGACCGACTTCGGCCAGGCCGCCGAATCCCTCGACGAACTCGCTCTGGATGCGCAGCACGCGCCAGGGATCGGTGTGCACCCAGTCGGTGCGTCCGTCGCCGTCGAGTAGGCGCTGATCGGTGGTGCTCTTGGGCACTTGGGAGCGGCGTAACTGGACCGGGCCGCGCTGGTAGACGTTCTCGGGCGAGGGCCGCCCGCTCACTGCAGCCATCGGACGAGCGCCTCTTCGCAGGTCAGGTACTGCGCGGTGGGGCAGCGCTCGTCGTCCATGTGCGCGAGGTTGGGATCGCCGGGGCCGAAGTTGACCGCGGGCACCCCCATCGCCGAGAAGCGGGCGACATCGGTCCAGCCCTGCTTGGCCTCGACCGGCAGGTCGAGTGCGGCGACGAAGGCCTGCGCGGCCGGCAGGTGCAGCCCGGGGCGCGCCCCCCCGGCGTTGTCGACGACGGTGATCTCGAAGCCGTCGAAGACCTGGCGTACGTGCGCCTCGGCCTGCGCCGGCGAGACCGACGGGGCATAGCGATAGTTGACCGTGACCACGCACCGGTCGGGGATGACATTGGTCGCGGTGCCGCCGCTGATCAGGACCGCATTGAGGGCCTCGCGATAGTCGAGCCCGTCGACGGAGCGCGTGGCGGGCTCGTAGTCCGTCAGCCGCCGCAGGATCTCACCGGCATCGTGAATCGCATTGTGGCCCTTCCATGGCCGTGCCGAATGGGCGGCGATGCCCTTGGTGGTGATCTCGGCGCGCAGCGTCCCTTTGCAGCCGCCCTCGACGGCGGCATCGGTCGGCTCCAGGAGCACGGCGAAATCGGCGTCCGTGATCAACTCCGGCCGCTGCCTTTCGATCAGACCGAGGCCATTGAAGGCGCTGTCGATCTCCTCGGCCTCGTAGAAGACGAGGCTCAGGTCGCGCGTGGGCTCGTGAATGGTCGCGGCCACCCGCAGCATGACGGCCACGCCACCCTTCATATCCACGGTGCCGCGCCCGCGCAAGATCTCCTGACCGGCCTCGGTCACTCGGACGGTCGGCAGATTGGACGGGTCCATCGTCAACGGCACGGTGTCGATATGGCCGGCGAGCACGACTCGTTCGGCGCGGCCGAGGTGGGTGCGGGCGACGAGGCTGTTGCCGATGCGGGTGACCGTGAGGTGGGGCAGGGGGCGCAGGGCAGCCTCGATGAGGTCGGCCAGCGCGGCTTCGCCCAGGCTGACCGACTCGATATCGCAGACGGCGGCAGTCAGGGTGACAACATCCGTCGCCAGGTCCAAAGTGGGCATGACCGAACGATAACGGCGGCTGGTGACAACCGGTTGTCGGCACGCCAACCTAGGATGGCGCCCCATGACGCAGACATCGCCCACGCGCCCCGCCTGGGGTTTCGGACTGGCGACCGAGACCGACGATGGCCAGGTGCTGGACGCCTGGTTCCCCAGCCCCGCCCTGGGCGAGCATGACGACTCCGCGCCGGTCCCACCGCAGTTGCTGGCGCTGGAGCGCCGCGACGAGGCGCGCGGCGTCCGCGTTCACCACGTGGGCGTGAGCATCGATCTCGATACGGCACCCGCCGGCGCCCTCGATGCCTATCTCCGCCTCCACCTGCTCTCTCACCGGCTGGTTGCCCCCAACACCATCAATCTCGACGGGATCTTCGGCGCCCTGCCCAATGTCGTGTGGACCAATCACGGGCCCTGTGCCGTGGACGGCTTCGAGACGACCCGGGCGCGGCTGATGGCACGCGGACCGGTCCAGGTCTTCGGCGTGGACAAGTTCCCGCGAATGGTCGACTACGTCGTGCCGACGGGCGTGCGCATCGCGGACGCGGATCGCGTCCGGCTCGGTGCCCATCTCGCGGCTGGGACGACCGTCATGCACGAGGGCTTCGTCAACTTCAACGCTGGCACGCTCGGCACCTCCATGGTCGAGGGCCGGATCAGCCAGGGGGTCGTCGTCGGCGACGGCTCCGACATCGGCGGCGGAGCCTCGACGATGGGCACCCTCTCCGGCGGTGGCACCGAACGCGTGCGGATCGGGCAGCGTTGCCTGCTGGGGGCCGAGTCGGGCCTCGGCATCGCCCTCGGCGACGACTGCGTCGTCGAGGCCGGGCTCTACCTGACCGCCGGCACCAAGGTCACCCTCCCGGACGGAACGGTCGCGAAGGCTCGGGAGTTGTCCGGACAGAGCAGCCTGTTGTTCTTGCGCAACTCCGTGACGGGTGCGGTCGAGGCCCGGCCGCGTGACGGTCACGGGATCGTGCTGAACTCTGCGCTGCACGCCAACTGACCCCGACGACGTCCTCCCGATCCTGGCCGGCAACGGCACGCGGTCGGCACGTAGTCCCTGCCTTCAGCCCGGAGATTCCACAGATGTCCCGCCCGCCCGACGCCGCGACGCCGGACCCGCGCGTTGCCGCGGCATTCCGTCGGCGCCGCATCGGTGTCGGAGTGGCGCTGGTGGTCTTCCTCGGGGGCTTGGGCGCGGCCGGGGTCACGGGCTGGCGCTGGTACACCGCGCCCACCTGCCAGGCCACGGCGTCCGGGAGCACCTTCGCCTTCAGTCCGGAGCAGACACAGAATGCCGCCACCATCGCCGCGGTGGCCATCAAACGCGGGCTGCCGGCGCGAGCGATCACCATCGCCTTGGCTACCGCTTTGCAGGAGTCCGACCTGCGCAATATCGACCATGGCGACCGCGACTCGGTCGGCCTGTTCCAGCAGCGACCGTCCCAGGGCTGGGGCAGCGCTGAGCAGATCTTGGACCCGGTGTATTCCGCGGGCGCCTTCTACGACGAGTTGATCAAGGTCGACAACTACGCCGAGCGGCCGATCACCGAGGTCGCCCAAGCCGTGCAGCGCAGTGCCTATCCGAGCGCGTATGCCGATCACGAGCAGCAGGGTCGAGCCCTCGCCTCCACATTGGCTGGGCACTCCCCCGCCGGCCTCGCCTGCCGGCTCGCCGATCCGGCGACGCCCGGCGACGCCCGCGCCCTGAGCGCCGATCTTCGGGCTCAGCTCGGTGAGGTCGCCACGACGCAGGAGGCGGACGGCGGGACGCGGGTGATCGTCCATACGAGCTCGTCGACGCGGGCCTGGACGGTCGCCGAGTGGGCCATGGCTCAAGCCGACGGCCGCGGCATCACGACGATCGACGTCGCCGACCGCCGCTGGACGCGTGGCTCCGGCGGGGGCGCGCTGACCTGGGCGAGTACGTCGGCCGAGGCATCTGGGACCACGGTCGTTATCACCATCGATTGACGGCCGCCCCGGCCGCTGGCCTTAGCGGTCGGTCATCGCGATGTAGTCGCGGGCCGCCTCGCCGATGTAGACCTGACGCGGGCGGCCGATCTTGGTCGCCGGGTCGTTGATCATCTCGCGCCACTGGGCGATCCAGCCAGGCAGGCGGCCCAAGGCGAACAGGACCGTGAACATGCGCGTCGGGAAGCCCATGGCCTTGTAGATCAGGCCGGTGTAGAAGTCGACATTGGGATACAGCCGGCGCTCGACGAAGTAGTCGTCGGCTAGGGCGATCTCTTCGAGGCGCTTGGCGATCTCGAGCAGGGGGTCGTCGGCGCCGAGCTTGCCGAGGATCTCATCCGCCGTCGCCTTGATGATCGACGCGCGCGGGTCGTAGTTCTTGTAGACCCGGTGGCCGAAGCCCATCAGCCGCTGGTTGGTCTCCTTGTTCTTGATCTTCGTCATGAAGGCCTGCGGGTCCTCACCAGAAGAGTGCAGCGCGCCCAGCATCTCCAGCACCTGCTGGTTGGCACCGCCGTGCAGCGGACCGAAGAGGGCATTGATGCCCGCCGAGATCGACGCGAACATATTGGCCTGCGAGGACCCAACCAGGCGCACGGTCGACGTCGAGCAGTTCTGCTCGTGATCGGCGTGCAGGAGCAGGAGCAGGTCGAGTCCCTTGACGACGACCGGATCCAGCTCATAGGGCTCCGCGGGGAAACCGAAGGTCATCCGCAGGAAATTCTCGGTCACCGAGAGCGAGTTGTCCGGGTAGAGGAAGGGCTGGCCGACGCTCTTCTTATAGGCATAGGCCGCGATCGTGGGCAGCTTGGCGAGCAACCGGAAGGTGGAGATCTCGACTTGGTCGGGGTCGAAGGGGTCAAGGCTGTCCTGATAGAAGGTCGACAGCGCCGACACCGCGGAGGACAGGACCGGCATCGGGTGGGCGTCGCGGGGGAAGCCGTTGAAGAAGAGCTTGAGGTCTTCGTGCAACAACGTATGCCGGCGCACCTTGGCGTCGAAGGCGGCAAACTCTTGCGCGGTGGGCAGCTTGCCGTAGATCAGCAGATAGGTGGTCTCGAGGAAGTTGGAGTGCTCGGCGAGCTGCTCGATCGGGTAGCCGCGATAGCGCAAGATCCCCTTGTCGCCGTCGATGAAGGTGATGGCGCTCGAACACGAGGCGGTATTGACGAAGCCGGTGTCGAGGGTGACATCGCCGGTCTCCTTGAGCAGGGCCGAGATGTCGAGTCCGTCATTGCCCTCGGTCGCCGGCACGCCGCGCAACGTGAGCTGCTTGTCTCCGACGGTCAGGGTGCCACTGCGTGCTTCGCCATCAGCCATGGCGCGACGCTACCGCACCGTGGACGCGGCAGGTAGGCATGTCCTGCTCACACAGATGCTCAGGATGGCCCCCTGATCATCAATGGGGCAGAGCGCATCTCGATGACCATATGATGCGCTTATGTCATAATGATGCATGCGAACGACCTTGAGCATCGACGATGAGGTCTTCACGGCCGCGCGAGTTATCGCCGCTGACGAAGGCCGGACGATTGGCAGCGTCATCTCTGAGTTGGCGCGCCGATCGCTCAGTCCGACGCGCCTGACCGTCGCCGCGGACGGGTTTCCCGTCTTCGACGCCCCGGCAAATCTGACGCCGCTCACCCACGATGTCGTCGCCAGAGCCCTGGATGAGGAATGACCGCAGGCCTACCGGACGTAAACGTGCTGCTGGCGCTTATGTGGCCGCAGCACATCGGTCACCTCGCGGCGCGTGCCTGGTTGCGCGGTCATGCTGCTACTGGCTGGGCGACCACACCGATCACCGAATCGGGATTCGTCCGGCTGTCATGCAATCGCGCAGTGGTGCAAGCACCGACTGATCCGCCGGGAGCACTTGCCGCTCTCGCCCAGTTGACGGCCGTGGGCAGCCACCGGTTCGTTGCGGACGAGGTCGTGGGTGTCCTGGCCCCGCAGTTCGTGTCGCATGTCCGGGGCTATCGACACGTAACCGACGCGCATTTGCTCAGCATCTGCGCTCAGGCCGGTCTGACTATGGTGACTTTCGACCGGGGTATGACGTCGCTCGCCCCTCGGAACTCCGCCTTGATCCACGTCCTCGATACCTGAGGGATCTCAGGCGGACAGGCGGGCCGCCGCTTCCGCGATGTGCGCGTCGGTCGCCGTCAAGGCGATGCGCACGTGGCGGGCCCCGGCCGCGCCATAGAAGGCGCCCGGGGCGGCCAAGACGCCAAGGTCGGCTAGCCGGCCGATGGTGATCCAGCAGTCCTCGTCGGCGCTCGCCCACAGATAGAGCCCGGCCTCGGAGTCGTCGACCCGCAGCCCGTATGCCGCCACCCCCGCCAGCAGCGTCGCGCGGCGCGCGGCATACCGGGCCTTTTGCTCCACGACGTGGGTCTCGTCGGCCAGGGCGGCGATCATCGCGCGCTGCACCGGCCAGGGCATCATCATCCCGGCGTGCTTGCGCACCTCGAGCAGTTCGCGGATCAGCACCGGATCCCCGGCCGCGAAGGCTGCGCGGTAGCCCGCGAGATTCGACTGCTTGGACAGGGAGTACACGCAGAGCAGCCCCTCATGGGAGCCGCCGGTGACGCGGGGGTCGAGGATCGACGGCGTGGTCGGGGGCTCGCCGTGGGCGGCCGGCTCGCGCGGGCGCCAGTCGAGCTCGGCATAGCACTCGTCGGAGGCGACGATCACCCCGTGCCGCCGCGCCCAGTCCACGACCTTCGCCAGGTGCTCGATGCCGAGCACCTTGCCGGTGGGATTGCTCGGGCTGTTGAGCCACAACAGTTTTGGCGTGGTCGAACGCGTCAAGGGGCCTAGTGCGGTGAGCGAGTCCACCGGCACGGGCGTTGCACCGGCGAGGCGGGCGCCCACGTCATACGTCGGGTAGGCGGCTCGCGGGAAGGCGACGATATCGCCGGCGCCGAGACCGAGCAGGGTGGGCAGCCAGGCGACCAGTTCCTTGGACCCGATGGTGGGCAGAACGCCGTCGGGGTCGAGCCCCTCGACGCCGCGGCGAGCGGCGAACCAGGTCGCGACGGCCTCGCGCAGGTCGGGCGTGCCATAGGTCTGGGGGTAGCCGGGGGCGTCGGCGGCGGCGCGCAGGGCGTCTTGGACGACCTGGGGAGTCGGGTCGACGGGGGTGCCGATGGAGAGGTCGATCAGGCCCCCGGCGTGCGAACTCGCCCGCGCCTTGTAGGGCGCGAGCGAGTCCCAGGGAAAGTCGGGCAGTGAGCGCATGCCCTATTCGGCTTGCTCCTGCGGGGGCAGCGCCATGATCAGCGGGTGATCCTTGTTGATCAGGCCGAGCTTGGCGGCGCCGCCCGGGCTGCCGAGGTCGTCGAAGAACTCGACATTGGCCTTGTAGTAGTCGGCCCACTGCTCGGGCACGTCGTCCTCGTAATAGATCGCCTCGACCGGGCAGACCGGCTCACACGCGCCGCAGTCGACGCACTCGTCGGGGTGGATGTAGAGCATCCGATCGCCCTCGTAGATGCAATCGACCGGACACTCCTCGATGCAGGCCTTGTCCTTGAGGTCCACGCACGGCTGGGCAATCACATACGTCATGCCAGGCATTCTATGGGGGGCCCGCAGGCATACGCTGCCCGGATGACTGTTGTGCCATCCGACACCATCGCCACCGAAGCGGGCGCCATGCCGGCGCACGTGTGGCTGCCGCCAGCCGGGCACGGGCCGGGCATCGTGCTCTTCCAGGAGATCTTCGGGATCAGCCCGTATGTCGAGCGGCGGGCCGCCGATCTGGCCGCGCTCGGCAATGTCGTCGTGGCACCTGAGTTCTACTGGCGCCTCGGGGCGTCCGGCGTGGCCAATGGGCCGGACATGCTCACCGAGGGGTTGGCGCTCGTGCAGCGCTTCGATTGGGAGGCCGGGGTGCGGGACGGGGCGACGGCATACGGCTGGCTGCGCGAGCGGCCGGAGGTGACCGGAGCGGTGGGGCTGGTGGGCTTCTGCTTCGGCGGGGGCTTGGCCTTCAATGTGGCGGCGATCACCGACCCGGCGTTGCTGGTCAGCTATTACGGCTCGGCCCTGCCGGGCCTGCTGGATCTGGCGCCGCAGGTGAGTGCGCCGAGCCTGCATCATTTCGGGCAGGCCGACAGCTATATCGACGGCGACGCGGTGGCGCGGATCCGCGCGGCGGTCGACGGGCCGGAGGTCGAGTTCTACACCTACCCCGAGGCCGACCACGCCTTCGACAATGCCGACTTCGTCAGCTATCACCCGCAGGCGTCGACGATCGCCTGGGGGATGACCGAGAAGTTCTTGCGAAAGCACTTGCCCGCGTGAGGGATTCGGGGCCGGTCGCTGCGAGCGACGAGGTGCGGGCGGTGGTTCGTTTCCGGATCGAGCCGGCGCCGCCGCCCGGCGAGCCGTACCTGACCGATGCGGTCGGCACGGTTATCGTCAACGGCCCGGACGAGATCGTCTTAGCGACGCGTCGTGGGCGGGTCGCGATCCCCCGGCGCCTCGTGGTCGCCACCAGGATCGTCCCGCCGGCGCCGCCGAGACGGGGCGTGGTCGGTGGTGAGTTGGCTCCGCTGGAGCTGCATCGGGAGGTAGCCGACTCGTGGCCGCCGATGGAGCGCACGCAACTGGGCGACTGGATCCTGCGGGCGTCCCGCGGCTTCACCTCGCGCGGGAATTCCGTTGTCCCGGTTGGTGATCCGGGCCTGCCGTTGAATGCAGCGCTGGATGCTGTCGAAAGCTGGTATGCCGATCGCGGACTCCCGGCCAACCTCACCCTGGCCGATCCGCGGCCGTCTACCGATGCGGCCGGTGTGCTCACGGTCGATGTGTCACGCGATCCCGTCGGCGCGCTGCTCATCGACCGCGGGTATGCCGTGTCCGACCCGAGCCTCTTCCTGACCGCCACGCCCGCGGTCGTCCACCGATCCTTGGTCGGCATGGCCCGGGTCGAACGCGGGCCGGCCGGCCGGGTCACCGTGCAGGCCGACAGGGCACTGACAGATGCGTGGCTGGCGTGCTATGAGGGCTATCGGAGCAACGACGCCGAGGCCGCACGGGCAATCATGACCGGCTCCCCCGCACAGGCGTTCGCCACGGCGCTCATGGATGGGCGCGCGGTGGGTGTGGGCCGGCTCGGGATGAGCGGCTCATGGGGCGGGCTGGCCGCGATGTGGGTGGACCCGGCATACCGCCGCAGCGGAGTGGCCCAGGGGATGATGGGCGAACTCGTCGCTGCCGCAACCGATCTCGGCGCGCAACGCCTGCACCTGCAGGTATGGGCGCACAACGAGCCCGCTCTCGCGCTCTACCGCCGCCTCGGCTTCCGCGTCCACCACGCCTATGTCAACGCCACCGGCTAACCTCCGTCTTTCACGGGGCAGCGGTTTGATGACGTGAGGTGCGTGGAGGGGCTGTCGGCGTGTGGGGGCAGGCGTTGGTGCCGCGTGGCGCTGCGGTGCGGGTTTTCGAGGGTCCTTGGGTCGCGGTGGTCAGGGCCGAGTGTGTTGTCAGGTCAGGAGCGGGATGGCCATCACAGCGGTGAATGCGGCGATGGCGGCCTGGGTCCAGGNCAGCCAGGCGGTCAGGTCGCCGCGATCGCGACCGCGAGAAGCCAGGCGGTGTTGATGCCGTACTCGCGGTGGGGGTACCTCCCGCTTGCGGGGGAGGGGAAGCGGCCGAGGCCGGTGTCTTTCGCGTGCCGGATGCCGTCTTCGACGCGGGCGTGGGCGCGGTGGCGGGCTGCGAGGAACGCCAACTGTCCGGTGGTGGTGTTGGTCGCGAATGCTTGGTAGCGCCACCCGTCGGCGTGTTCGAAGAGGGAGAGTTGCGCGCCGGGGTGGGGGTGTTCCCGACGCACGATCACCCGCATCCCGGTCGGCCATTTCTCGGTCATCTCCTTCGGGAGTAGGCCGGTGATCTCGACGATGTCGGCGTGCTCACGGACATCCCCGTCGGTGTCCATCGCGGGGGTCCAGGCCCGTTTCGGCACCCGCGTGATGGCCTCGCGGATGGTCTCGGTGACCGCGAACCCGACGCGGTACTGGACCGAACGGCCCCGCCTCCCACTGGTTTTCGCGGTGTTCATCCTGGTGATCCAGTCCAGCAGCTCGTGGGCGTACCCGGCCCCATCGACCCGAAACAGGAGGCTCTTGCGGTGCGGGGCGGGGATGTGCGCGATCGCCTCGCTCAACACGCCGGTGTGGTCGGCGGCGGTGTTCGAGCCGGCGTTCCCCGGCCGCAACGTCGCGGCGAGCAGTTCGCCGGTGTTATCGCACCAGACCCCGATCGGGTGATACCCGAAGGTCTTCTTAAACGTCCGCGCCGCGTGTTCCTTCTCCGAGTGGGCGATCACGATCGTGGCGTCGACATCCAGCACGACCAGATCCTTCGGCAACGTGCTGTCGGCCACTCGGGGCCGCCGGGAGCCCGCCCGGTCACCAGATATCGCCAACCCGCTCGACCACGAAGTACGCTTCACCTACGGAGTGCCTTCCCGCTCAGGAACTTTGAACTGTCGTAAGTCCAAGTATCCCGTTGCAGGACAGGCACTTCCGTACTTTCACACCCCAGACACGCCGATCACTCATGCACGATCGAGGCTAAGAGCGGTGTAAGACGAGCCAGCCCCAGGGTATAACACTCTTACAACTGTTTCACCCAACACTTGCCCCCCTGGCTGCCGGACATCAAGCTGGTGGTGCATCTCATCTCAGTTGGTGGTGCATCTCATCTCAAGACAATCGCGCCGCCGGAATATTGGCATCTATACTAGGAGTAGTACTAATGGGTTCACACAACGCGAGATCTCGGCACATCTCCCCGCGTGCTAGGGCAACAACAAGAGCGATTTGTGGGATCTTTGTCAGTGCGATACTGATTTTAGCCTCGCCATGGATATCGTATGCGGGTGTTAACCAGGGCGGTCGCTTCACATCGTCGAGCACAGCATTCGACGGGGTTAAAGCCTTGGTACAAGGAGTGAACTTTTTTCCCGGGTCTTCGAATTGCTTGCTGTATTCAATCTTGACTTCGCGTGATACACAACCAACCAGACACGTCGAGGCCGGGCTCGTACGATGCAACGGGATAACGATTGATGGAACCTGCGATGATGTCAGATTCGTTGAATATTACAACTCGAACACTTATACCTGCTACCCTCATGGAACTTTCAATACGGGGTCTTACTACAGCATCCAGATCAGCAGGAAGACTGCGACAACGTCCTCTTTCACTGCATATCTTGGCGGCGGTGAATACGAAACCTTCCCGGGCTTCTCAACTTCCGACAAATTGACGTTTATTGCCTGGGGTGAACAAACCGGACAGTACACGTCCTGCGACGGCTGGACTGGCCAAGGCACCTTTACCGATTTTTCCCGCCTCTATATCGGGGACGGATGGTCTTACCCACAAACGACACAGGTGCGTACGACCTGCTGGACCGTTGGCAGTATGAGTTCGACGGGAGACTTCCTTGTGGTGGAGTAGACGGCGGGTGCTTCTGGCGGCCACGACGTGCGCGGCGCTCGGCTCGCTCGGTGTCGGCTGGGCGATGGGGGTCGGCGGGTCTCGGGATTCTGACCTGAGCGCACCCTCGGACTACGTCACATCTCGCCAACACCTGGAGCACGGACTCTCGGCTGCCGACGCT
This sequence comes from Nostocoides vanveenii, assembly GCF_039531165.1. Lineage (NCBI taxonomy): Bacteria > Bacillati > Actinomycetota > Actinomycetes > Micrococcales > Intrasporangiaceae > Nostocoides > Nostocoides vanveenii. The sequence goes on from NZ_BAAAPN010000017.1 coordinate 27,225, forward strand.
GTCCGGTCGGGCACCGCATGGATGGACCACGGCGTCCTCGTCGCGGCGCAGGCGTCAGATCCCGAGGCATCAAACGGCCGCCCCGGTATCCGGCTCGATATCGAGGTCAAGGGAGCAAGCGCGGCCGATGGCGGATTCCTCGCCAGCACCTGGCAGGCCGATCTGGCCCAGGGCGTAATCGCCGAGCGGCTGGCCGGGGACTCGGGAAATCTCGCCGACACGATCGCCGAGGCCCACATCGAGTTCATCGATGAGACCGGGGACCGATCCGAGATCCCGAGCGGCGTCGGCGACCTCGAGCCTGGTCAGCGTTTCGGCGATCCTGCGATCACCGACGATCAGGCCAGGGCCGCGCTGACCGCCGCCGCAGAGAAGTTCGGGCTGACGGTGCTCGAAGCGCGCATCCTGCACCCGCTGGACCGGGCGGCATACGTGGTCGTCGAACTGCCTGATGAGCATGCGCTGGACGGCAAATTCGAAGCCCTGCGGCACGCGCTGCTCCACGACCCCAAGGCCTTTGAAGGCCTCTATCTCGAGGTCCGTGGTCCGGACGGCACGCCGCTAGCCCGCGGTTCGGTGGCATTCCGCTCGGGCGCCGGCCGGATCTGGCAGGCGCCCAGCTACGCCGACCGCTCGGGCGTCGCTCACGGCTGACCAGGTCAGCCGCAGATGACGAGGTCCTCGGGGATGTAGTGGGTGGTGAAAGTCGACTCCTTGACCACCTTGCTGCCGGACTTGAACACCCGCCCGACCGTGACATTGAAGCCCTCGGAGGGACTCTGCGGGACGCAGCCCTCTTTGGTGTCATGGATGGTCTTGGGCTCAACGACCGCCGTCCGCGGGCCCTTCCACGCGGTGACATCCCACGTCTTCTTGCCCTGGAAGGTGACCGTGATCGAGTTGGCGTCGACCTTGGTGGTGATCAGGATCCCGCCCTTGGTGGTGTTGGTGAACTTCTGGTCGACATCGGGCCAGGAGATCGTCGCCTCGCGCCCCTCGGGGTAGCGGGAGATATAGAAGCTATGCGGGTGGAACTCGTCGATCTGCGCACCGGAGAAGAAGACCGCGTTGAAGAGGGTCGTCGAGACCTGGGAGATGCCTCCGCCGTAGTCGGTCGTCAGCCGCCCGTTGTAGATCACCGGCGCACCGCGGTAGCCCTTCTCGGGGGTCCGCTTTCCGAGCAACCCGTTGAGCGAGAACTGTTCTCCCGGAGCGACATAGACGCCGTTGAGCTTGCTCGCGGCCAGGGTGATGTTGTGGGTCCGGTCCGGGTTGTACGGGAACTGGGTGGTGAATGTCGAGATGACACCGGTCGGCAGCGTCGCCTTGGCCTCGGCTGTGGTGAACGTGGCCGGCGCAGCGACAACAGGCACGTCCGCCGTGCGGTCTGAACTCGTGATCGCCGCCTCGATCGCCGCCGGCACCTTGGCGGCGTCGACGTCGAGACCGTCGATCGACGGGGCGACCTTGAACGAGCCCTCCGATGACGTCACGACCGCATTGCGCCCCTTCTGCAGCACCTTCGCCGCGAGCCCGGCCTTGCGGACCGCCCCGACGAGGGTCTTCTCGTCGTATGCCGCGGCGAGCGTCCCGCCGGTCGGCGTGAAGGTCACGCTGTCGGCGATGTCCGCACCGGCCACCTCGAAACTCTTCTCGCCCGCCTTGACCGTCACCGGGCCGGCGAGGATCGTGTCGGCCACGTCCGTCTTGACCTTCGTCGCTTCATCGGTGGTCACGTCGGGCTCGACCGTCTTGACGGCTCCGGTGATCTGCGGGACCTGTAGCCACCCCTTCGTCACGGCGTCGGCGGTTGCGGGCACGTCCACGCCCGATCCGTCGACCCCCGGGGTCACCGTAGCCACGCCCTTCTTGAACGCCAAGGTGGCGTCCTTCGGAGCCGTCGAGATCGCCTCGCCCGCGCTGGTCAGGGCAGCCTCGAGCTTGGCCTGGTCGACCGCCAGCTTGGCCGGCTCGGAGACGGACCCGGTCAGTCGGTTGATCAATTCAACGGGGTTGTAGGTCGTTCCCGTCAGCCCGTCGAGGGAGCCGGCACAGTCCACGGCGAGCCCCGCCGCGGCCGGGTCGAGACTGATCCGCTGCTCCCCCAAGTTGACCGGGATCGCGGCAGCCGCCTTGTCCTGCAGACCGGTTCGCAGCTTCTCCAGGGCCTGGGCGTGGCTCAGGCCGCCGATCTGCACCCCGCCGACGGTCGTGTCTTTGGCCGTGGAGTCGCCCATGGACACGGCGAGCGCGACATAGCCGCCGGCCAGGAGTGCCACGGCGCCCCCGGCGGCCCACGGCCAGACACGCCGTGTGCGGCGGGCGGTCGGCGTGGATTGCTGGTCGGTCATGCAAGGCTCCCAAATTGACTGCGGTAGTAGACGAGCGCTGCCTCGGGCTCGTCGGCGAGCGTGAGGGCGGTGACCCGTCCCAGGACGATCGAGTGGTCACCTGCCGGATGCACGGCATACGTCTCGCACTCGAGGGTAGCGAGGCTGCCGGTGATCATCACAACTCCGGACGCCCCGCGCGTGTGCGGGATCTGGTCGAGTTGACCGACCAACGGTCGCCCCGGCGTCGAAAGCCATTGCGCCGCAGGGCGTTGGCTCTTGCCCAAAATGGAGACTCCCCAGACGCCGGCATCGAGCACCGCCTCGTGGAAGCGGCTGGCGGTCTCGACGCACACCAGCACCAAAGGCGGCTCCAATGAGACCGACGTGACGGCATTCGCCGTCATCGCATGGTCGCGGCCGTCGGCGATGGTGCTGACGATGGTCACCCCGCCCGCGAGCCGGCCCAGAGCCGCGCGGAAGGTCCACGCATCCACCGGTATGCCGTTCGCCCCCGGCTGCTGCTCGTCGCTCACGGGATCAGTCCCTCCCCCGCGGGCCCTGGACGCACGAGCCCGGTGCGCGGATCGAGCGGGGCATAACCTTCGCGCCCGCTCAGCCGTGCCGCAACGAGATTCGAGAGGGTGAACCAGCCGTCCTCGACGACGATCTGGGTGGCGTGCGCGCGCATCGCGGCCGCCTGCCGGCGAGCCCCTTCGGCGTCCTGAACGACCCGCGGCACCAGAGTGTCAGGGACCATCGACGCTGTCAGCGGATCATCGGCGCCGGGGATGGTCACGCCGCGGGACGTGGCCGCGTCGACGTGTGCCGCGACCCAGGCCCGGTCCTGGGCGACCCAGCTGCGGCGGGTGAGCGCGGCATACATGGTCGGGGGTGACGCCATCGTGGCCACCGCGGCACACGCCACTCGGTGGGCCTGGATGTGGTCGGGGTGGGCGTAGCCGCCCTGGTTGTCGTAGGTGACGACGATGTCCGGCGCAACCTCGTCGATCACCTTGCGCGCCCAGGTAATTGCTTCGCCGAGGTCGGCCCGGACGAACGCGTCGGGACGTCGGGCACTGGGCGAGCCGGCCATTCCGGAGTCGCGGTATCGCGAGGGGTTGAGCAGACCGGCGCCTAGCACATGCCCGGTGGCGCCCAGCTGCCCGAGCGCGGCCCGCAGCTCACCGAGGCGGTATTCCCCCAACGCATCATCGTGATCCGCGTCCAGGTGCCTCAGCTCCGGCGGGATGACCTCGCCCTGCTCGCCCAGCGTGCACGTCAGGACGTGCACGTCGTGGCCCGCTGCGGCATACGCCCCGATCGCCACCCCAGTGGCGATGGACTCATCGTCAGGGTGGGCGTGGACGAACAGCAGGCGCACGACGGGCGTCCGGTCAGGCGTTCTTGGCGCGAGAAGCGGCCCGGGCGCGGGCGTTCTGGTCGAGTTCGACCTTGCGGATGCGCACGGAGGTCTGAGTCACCTCGACGCACTCGTCCTCGCGGCAGAACTCCAGCGACTGCTCCAGGCTCAGGCGACGGGGCGGGACGACCTTCTCGAAGTTGTCGGCGGAGGAGGCGCGGACGTTGGTCAGCTTCTTTTCTTTGGTGATGTTGACGTCCATGTCGTCGGCGCGCGAGTTCTCCCCGACGATCATGCCTTCGTAGACCTCGGTGCCCGGCTCGACGAAGAGCACCCCGCGCTCTTGCAGGTTCACCATGGCGTATGCCGTCACCGGCCCCGAGCGGTCAGCCACCAGCGAGCCGGAGATCCGGGTAGTGATCGGACCGAACCACGGCTCGTAGTTCTCGAAGACGTGGTGGGCGATGCCGGTGCCGCGGGTCTCGGTGAGGAACTCGGTGCGGAAGCCGATCAGGCCGCGGCTCGGCACGAGGAACTCCATCCGGATCCAGCCGGTCCCGTGGTTGGTCATCTGCTCCATGCGGCCCTTGCGCGCGGCCATGATCTGGGTGATCGTGCCGAGGAACTCCTCCGGCGTGTCGATCGTCAGGCGCTCGGTCGGCTCGTGCAGCTTGCCGCCGATCTCGCGGGTGACGACCTGCGGCTTGCCGACCGTCAGCTCGTAGCCCTCCCGCCGCATCTGCTCCACGAGGATCGCGAGCGCGAGCTCACCGCGGCCCTGGACCTCCCAGGCGTCGGGCCGCTCGGTGGGCAGGATGCGCATCGAGACATTGCCGATGAGTTCGCGATCGAGGCGGTCCTTGACCAGGCGCGCGGTGACCTTCGCGCCGCGGACGCGGCCGGCCATCGGCGAGGTGTTGGTGCCGATGGTCATCGAGATCGCCGGCTCGTCGACGGTGATCAGCGGCAGCGGGACGGGGTTCTCCGCGTCGGCAAGGGTCTCGCCGATGGTGATATCGGGGATGCCGGCGACAGCGATGATGTCGCCCGGGCCCGCGGTCTCGCCGGCCTGCAGCGGGACGCGCTCGAGGGCGTTGGTCATGAGCAACTCGGTGATCTTGACCTTCTGGATGCTCCCGTCGTGGCGGCACCAGGCGACTTGCTGGCCCTTGGCGATGGTGCCGTTGTGCACGCGGAGCAGCGCGAGCCGGCCGAGGAAGTTGCTGGCGTCGAGGTTGGTGACGTGCGCCTGCAGGGGCGCGCCCTCCTCATACGTCGGGGCCGGGATGTGGGTCAGGATGGTCTCGAAGAGCGCGGACAGGTCGGTGCCGTCGGGCAGTCCGCCGTCTTGCGGCCGCGTGTGGGAGGCCCGGCCCGCCTTGGCGCTGGCGTAGACCGTCGGCAGGTCGAGGTAGTGCTCCTTGCCCTCGGTGTCCTCGATGAGGTCCATGAGCAACTCCATGACCTCGTCCTCGACTTCGGCGATGCGCGCGTCGGGGCGGTCCACCTTGTTGATGCACAACACGACCGGCAGGTGGGCGGCCAGGGCCTTGCGCAACACGAAGCGGGTCTGCGGGAGTGGGCCTTCCGAGGCGTCGACGAGCAACACGACGCCGTCGACCATCGACAATCCGCGCTCGACCTCGCCGCCGAAGTCGGCGTGGCCGGGGGTGTCGATGATATTGATCGTCAGGCCGTCCGGCAGGCCGGCGGCGACGGCGACCGGCCCGGCATACCGGACGGCGGTGTTCTTGGCGAGGATGGTGATGCCCTTTTCGCGCTCGAGATCACCGGAGTCCATGGCGCGCTCGTCGACATGGTCGTGCTCGCCGAAGGCGCCGGACTGCCAGAGCATCTTGTCGACGAGGGTGGTCTTGCCATGGTCGACGTGGGCGACGATGGCGACATTGCGGATGTCGTTGCGGGACTGCGTGGGCATTACTCCATTGTCTCAGCCCGCGCCCGATGGTCCGGACGGCCCAGGCGCCACCTCGGGCCCAGGTCTCAGCAGGGGGCGGTGGAGAAGGTGTGCGACCACGTCGTCGTTCCCGTCAGCTGAAAGCCGGGCAAGGTGTTCGCCATAAGCGTGACCGTGCCACGTCCCCAATATGTGCGCGCGGGCTTCACGGACGCACCGCTGAGATACTGGGCGCCGGTGCTGAGCGGGACGACATAGCGGTCGTTGCGCGCACCACAGGGATCGAGAAAGGTCGGTTGCGCCACCGGGAGGACCTGGACGGGAGGCGCCCCGCAGTTCGTGCTGGTGGTCTTGGGCGCCGAGGGCGAGTAGTTGTTCCAGCCGACTGGGATTGTCACGCCGGCAAAGACCACTGGTTGCGAGATGTTGGACAGGCGCGCGGCGTAGTGCAGCGTCGGTGTGCCGCCGGCCGACCCAGAGCCACCGACCGTCCCGATCCGCTCACCGGGCTCGATCGGGTTGTCGATCGTCCATGTATCGAGATGGGCGTAGCCGGTTGTCCACCCACCCCCGTGGTCGACGAAGACCATATTCCCCCCTTCGACCCCGTAGGTGAACTTGGCGATGCCCCCTGCGGCGGCCAGCACGGGTTTGCCCTTCTCCAGGCTCTGTGGCCAGAGATTGAAGTCGACCGCGTTGCCATTGCCGCCGTGGCCCGCGCGTGTCGACGCCGTCCAGGCTTCGCCGCAAGGGTAGGGCGCGCGGAATGCCGGCATCACGGTCACCGACGTCAGGACGGCCCCGCGCGCAGAGAGAGTGCACCCGCATCGCCCATTCCCAGAGCAAGGGGGCCGACGGCAGCGACGGATGCACTGAGACCGAGCACGAGGTGGCGCCTGGACACCGGCAACGGTAAGACGTTCACCACGACATACATCCTTAGGATCAGGGCCGCCATTGGTCGGCGAGTGGGGCGAGAGTAGCGGGGCCGGCGAGGCCGACCCTGTTCACGGCTGGTTGATGACCGGCGGTCCGCAGATCTCCGGGTGGGTGATGTGCAGGCTCTCGTCCATGACGCCCGTATTGATGCACTGGTCGGTCATATATTGCAGGGTTGCCGGCTCCCAGGTGTTCCAGAAGTCGGCGTGAAAGGTATAGCCGGCCCCAGCAGCAGGCCACATCCCCGAGGAGAGGGCCACATCTTTGCCGTTCCCGCGATAGTCCCAGGACTCGGTGAAGACCAGCGTCGGGAGTCGGGCACCAAACCCGGCCGGACAAGCGCCCATAACTGGGTAGGCGACGTGCTGGACGAAGCCAGCGGGATGGCCGCCCATGAAGTCAGCTGTGTTGCCGTCCTGCTGGTGGTCGTTGAACTGTCCGTCCCAACAGCTCGGAAAGCGAACTGTGACCGTCAGCACCACCGCCTTCGTCACCGGGACACCCGGCTTCACCGATACCGCCGTCGCACAGTTCGCTTCGATCGGGGTGCGGTAACGGAAGCCTTGCCGCGCGGACTTGCTCGACAGGTTCCGCACGACCACGCGACAATGGACGGGTCGAGGTCGGCTGGGGACATCGCGGCAGGATTGCCCGCGACCATCCGCAAGTCTGGCGGAAACGCCCGAGTGGCCTGGGCGCCATCGACCTTCTGCACATTCCACCCCCAGTAGTAGCCCTCCGTGCGTGCGGTTTTCACAAGTGCACCGGTGACCGTGGACCGCAGGGTCGGCGCCCAATAGGCCGCCGAGTCACCCGCGATGTCGCAAGTCGAGTCACGGGCCACCACGTCCGCATAGTCGGCTCGCGTGGGGTCGGCCAGTTGCGACCACCCGGCAAAGCCGAAAAACTGATGCTCGTGTGCTGATACTCGTACGCCGCGAGCCACGATCGGATCGATCGTGGCCACTAAGCCTCGATCCACCGACGGACTTGGCGTGGTGAGGTGATCCGGCGCGTCGGAACATGAGAATGCCCCTGTGCTGAAACAGAATTGGAGTTCTTCAAGCTTCAGTTCCGTCTCGCACAAGGGGCATCTCGTAGGTGAAACTCTCTCACACCCTCACCCGGACGTCGGCGGTGTTCGACGACCCGAATCTCGTGTCGTCCGCCGGGCTGGTCCCGCTCCTGACGCTGGCGGACCGGGCAGGCCGACCCGATCAGCAAGAAGCCGCACCGCGACGCTGCCCGCATGGGCGACCACGCCGCTGCCGTCCCCAGATACCGCCAACCCGGTCGACCACGAAGTACGCTTCACCTACGGAGTGCCTTCCCGCTCAGGAACTTTGAACTGTCGTAAGTCCAAGTATCCCGTTGCAGGACAGGCACTTCCGTACTTTCACACCCCGGACACGCCGATCACTCATGCACGATCGAGGTTAGGGACATTTCGCGGCTGAACACGGGGTAAGTCACAGGTGTATCAGTCCTCGTCCGGCGTTACCGAGGCCATCGCACCGATTGCGCCGAGGTCGAAGGGCGTGCGCTGATAGACGCAGTAGTTCAGCCAGTTGGCGTAGAGCAGGAAGGCGTGCGAACGCCAGGTCACCATCGGCGGCTGGGTCGGGTCGTCGGCCGGGTAGTAATGCCGCGGGACCTCGATGTCGAGACCGCGGGCCACATCCCGGTCGTATTCGAGCTTGAGGGTGTCGCGCTCGTATTCGGGGTGGCCGGTGACATAGAGCTCGCGACCGTCCGAGCTGGCCGCGAGATAGACGCCCGCCTCGGGGGAGACCGCCAGGAGGTCAAGGCCCTCGGTCGCCTCGATGTCGGCGGCGCGGGTCTCCGTATGCCGTGAATGCGGCGCCGGGAACACCTCATCGAAGCCGCTCAGGACGCGATTGCGCGGATCGAGGACCCGGTGCGGGAAAACGCCGAAGATCTTCTGCGCCAACGGATACTTGCGGATCCCGTAGCGGTGGTATAGCCCCGCCTGGGCACCCCAACACACGTGCATGGTGGAGAAGACGTGGTCGCGGCTCCAATCCATGATCTGCTGCAGCTCGGGCCAGTAGTCGACCTGCTCGAACTCCAGCGTCTCGATCGGCGCGCCGGTAATGATCAGTCCGTCGAACTTGTGCTCGGCCGCCTCATCGAAGGTCTGGTAGAAGGCGTCCAAGTGGGCCTGCGCGGTGTTGCGCGGGTCGTGGCTGGCCATCCGGACCAGGCTGATCTCCAGTTGAAGCGGGGTATTGCCGAGCAGGCGGAGCAACTGCGTCTCGGTGGCCAGCTTGGTGGGCATCAGGTTGACGATGGCAATGTGCAGCGGCCGGATGTCCTGGTGCTCGGCTCGCCCCGGCGTCATCACGAAGACGTTCTCGCCTTCGAGGATGCGCCGGGCCGGCAGGGCACTCGGGATGGTGACGGGCACGTCTGCTCCTCACTCGGGATCGGGCGCCCATCTTCTCCCGTGGGCCGGTCAGTGGCTCAGTCGTTCCACAGTCTGGCGGCAGCCGCCGCTACGATCGGCCGGTTGCCGGGCAGCCAGTCGACCGACCAGAGGGCGTGGCGCGTCAGCCAGCGCAGTTCCGAATGCCCTGCCAGCGGAGCCGGTATGCCGTCGCTCACCTGCGCGATCGTGACCCGCATCCGATAGCGCTCACCGAGCGGCCACCACCTCGCCAACGGGCCGGGAATCTGTTCGCCGAGGGTGATGGTGACCCCGAGCTCCTCGCGAATCTCCCGATGCAACGCATCGTCGGGGCCCTCCCCCGGGTCGACCTTGCCGCCGGGGATCTCCCAGCCGCCGGCCAGCAGCGGCGGCTCGGTGCGCCGGGCGGTGAGCACCTGGGTGGGGACGGCGAGGTCGTCGACGAGAAGGGCGGCGACGACGTCGATGCGAGGGGACGGCATACGGCAAGTGTGCGCTGTGATCGTCAGTCGGTGGCGTGCAGGCGCCGGGCGGCTTCGGCGATGGAGCCGGTCAGGCTCGGGTAGACGGTGAAGGCGCTCGCGAGTTGGTCGACATTGAGGCGGTGCGCAACCGCCAGGGTGACGGGGAAGACCAACTCGGAGGCGCGCGGGGCGACCACCACGCCGCCCAGGACGGTGCCGCTGCCCTTCTCGGCGAGGAATTTCACGAAGCCGTCGGTGATGCCGAGCATCTTCGCGCGTGGGTTGCGCGACAACGGCAGGATGCCGACGTCAATGCTCAGGCCCTTGGCGTCCGCGTCCTTCTGGGACAGGCCGACGGTGGCGATCTCGGGGTCGGTGAAGATATTGGCCGACACGACGTCGAGGCTCAGCGGCGAGACGGCGTCGCCGAGGGCATGCGCCATGGCGATCCGGCCCTGCATGGCGGCCACCGAGGCGAGGGGCAGGACGCCGGTGCAGTCGCCCGCGGCATACACGCCGCGCACGCTGGTCCGCGACACCCGGTCGATGAGGATGTGGCCGCTCTCCGCGGTCTGGACGCCGACCTCGGCGAGCCCCAGGCCGGCGGTCTGGGGCACGGAGCCAACCGCGAGCAGGGCGTGGGAGCCCTCGACGACCCGGCCGTCGGTCAGGGTGACGGCGACTCCGGTAGCGACGCCAGCCGTATCACGGACGACCTCGGTGGCTTCCATGCGCGAGCGGGAGAGCACGGTCATTCCGCGCTTGGTGAAGACGTCCTCGATCACGGCGGCCGCGTCGGTGTCCTCGCCGGGGAGAACCTGGTCGCGGCTGGAGACGAGCGTGACCCGGGCCCCGAGGCCGAGATAGGCCTGTGCGAGCTCCGCGCCGGTGACGCCGGAGCCGACGACGATCAGGTGCTCGGGCAACTCGGCGAGGCCGTAGATCTGCTGCCAGGTCAGGATGCGCTCGCCGTCCGGCTGCGCTGTCGGCATGACGCGGGGACTGGCGCCGGTCGCGAGCAGAATAACGTCGGCGGGCAGGTCGGACTCGTCGTCGCCCGAGCGCACGCGGACCGTCTGGGCGTCGATGAGGTGGGCCTCGCCGGGAAGGACGCGCACGCCGACCTCATCGAGCCGGCGGGCGATGTCGCTGCTCTGGGCCAAGGCGAGATCGAGGACTCGCTGGTTGACCCGCGGCAGGTCCGCACGGGCGTGGGCGATGGCGTCGCCCTCCTCATCGCGCAGGTCGACGCCGAGTTCGGGGGCCAAGGCGATGCCAGACATATAGTCCGCAGTCGCAATGAGGGTCTTGCTCGGGACACAGTCGGTGAGCACGGCCGCGCCCCCGAGCCCGTCGCGCTCGACAATGGTGACCTCGGCACCGAGGTGCGCGGCGACGAGAGCGGCTTCGTACCCGCCGGGTCCCCCTCCGACGATGACAACTCGACTGCGCGCGTTCATACCTGCCCTTTCCGCGTCCGACCCACGACACCTTCGTTTATGCCGAGCCACTCGACCACGAGGGACGGGGGTCCCCGCGAAGTATCGCAGCGACGCAGGAGCGAAGAACTTCGTGGGGTTGCCTTGCAGAGGTTAGTTGGAGGCGGCCGGGCAGTAGTGTTCGCCCGTGAGCGAACCGACGCCGACCGCCAACCCGCTGGACGCCCCCGGGGCGGCCCCCTTCGCCATCGCCGCCGACGCCGCGGCGGTGATCGCCGAGTGCACGGGCGTCCCGAGTCACGACATCGCGCTGGTGCTCGGCTCGGGCTGGGGCGAGACCGCCGACCGCATCGGCGAGACGCTCGCGACGATCGAAAACACCGAGGTGCCCGGTTTCGCCAAGGCCGCGGTCGCCGGCCACAGCGGCACGATGCGCTCGGTCGCCATCGGTGACACCGGGCGCCGGGCCCTCGTCTACGGCACGCGCACCCATTTCTACGAGGGCCGGGGCGTGCGCGCCGTTGTGCACGGTGTGCGGACCGCCGCGGCTGCGGGCTGCCGCGCGATCGTCTTGACCAATGGCTGCGGCGGCCTGCGTCCGGAGTGGGCGCCCGGGACGCCGGTGCTCATCAGCGATCATCTCAACCTCACCGCGGCCTCGCCGTTGGAGGGTGCGACCTTCGTCGACCTGACCGACCTCTATTCGCCCCGGCTGCGGGCCCTCGCCAAGCAGGTCGACGCGAGCCTGGAGGAGGGCGTCTACGTGCAGTTCCGAGGCCCGCAATACGAGACACCGGCGGAAGTGCGCATGGCCAAGATCCTCGGCGGCGATCTGGTCGGCATGTCCACGACCCTCGAAGCGATCGCCGCGCGCCAGGCCGGGCTGGAGATCCTCGGCATCTCACTGGTGACAAACGCGGCCGCCGGCATCTCCGAAACGCCGCTCTCGCACGCCGAGGTCGTCGAGGCCGGCCAGGCAGCCGCCGCCCGCTGCGGCGACCTGCTCGCGCGCATCGTCACGACCATCTGATCGGTCGAACGAAGGGCGCGCCTGACTCAGAGAACCGCACCGATATCAGTCTGCGTGAAGTCCTGCCCTTGAACAGCAGCGGTGCGCCGCGTTGCGCAGCGCAGGCGTACGCCATCGCATCGCCGACGTTCAAGGCGGCCGTATGCCGGCCCTTGCCAAATCGCCGCCACGCTCGGTGGGCGGTGACGGCCTGATCCTCATCGAACGCCGCCACGTCAACTTCCAGGTCCGCCACAAGCGCATGCAAATCGTCCGCGGCGGCGTTCCCTTGACGGGCGGTCACGACGATCAACGCCTCAGTCAGGCTCGCGGCCGAGACTGCGGCCTCGGGCGCCGCGGCGTTCGCGTCGAGGAAGAGCTCGGCGTCGGACTCGCCGAGGATGATCGCCACCAGGGCGGATGAGTCGATCGCCACTAGCCCGGCAGCCCGTCGGCGTCGTAGCCCAAGTTTCGGATATAGAGCGCCATGCAGCCACCTTCCAAGGAAGAAGGGATCCTCGACAGGAAGAATTCGATGACGCCACCGGCGCAGGGGGCGCGTATGCCTGCGGGCTGCGCCGGCGGTCACCCCGATAAGGTCGGGCCACGCGCCGCACACCGTGACAAGGGAGCCAGTATGCCGTTCGCGCCCGCCTCCGATAGCCTCCTCGCCGCGGCCCGGGCCTGGGCCGCGGATGACCCGGATGCGCAGACGCGCACGGAACTGCTCGCGGTCATCGCCGATGCCGAAGCCGGATCCGAGAACGCCGGGTCGGACCTCGCGGACCGATTCGCGGGGATGCTCCAGTTCGGCACGGCCGGGCTACGCGGAGCCCTCGGCGCGGGCCCAAACCGGATGAACCGCGCCGTCGTGATCCGGGCGGCGGCGGGACTGACGGCCTACCTGCGCGAACGCACGCCCGAACCCTTTGTCGTCGTCGGCTTCGACGCGCGGATCAACTCCGACGTCTTCGCGCGGGACACGGCTGCGGTCGTCGTGGCGGCCGGCGGCCGCGCCGCCATCTTGCCGCGCCCGCTGCCCACGCCGGTCCTGGCGTATGCCATTCGCTTCCTCGGCGCGGACGCCGGCGTCATGGTCACGGCCAGCCACAACCCGCCGCAGGACAACGGCTACAAGGTCTACCTCGGCGACGGTTCTCAGATCGTCCCGCCCGCCGACGCCGAGATCGCCGCGCACATCGCGCAGGTCGAGGCCGTCGCGAGCGTTCCGCGGGCGGAGGACGGATGGGAGGCACTCGCCGACGACGTTCTCGACGCCTATGTGGCCGATGCCGTGCGCGTCGTCGATCCGGCGGCACCGCGGGAGGTGACTGTCGTCCATACGGCAATGCATGGTGTCGGCACCGAGACGATCCTGCGGTCTTTCGAGCACGCAGGCTTCGATGTCCCGATTCCTGTTGCGGCACAGGCGCAACCGGACCCGGCCTTCCCGACGGTGAACTTCCCCAATCCAGAAGAACCGGGGGCAATCGATCTGGCGATCGAACTTGCCGAGCAGACCGGCCCCGACCTGGTGATCGCCAACGACCCGGACGCCGACCGGTGCGCCGCGGCGATCCCGGGGCCGGGCGGGTGGCGAATGCTGCGTGGCGACGAGGTCGGCGCGCTCCTCGGAGCGCACATTTTGCGGCGCGGGGACGTGAGCGGACCGATGGCCAACTCCATCGTCTCCTCCCGGCTGCTAGCGGCGATGTGCTGGGCGGCCGGCGTGGAGCATGTCGAGACGTTGACGGGATTCAAGTGGATCGGCCGCGTGCCCGGCCTCGCCTTCGGCTACGAAGAGGCGCTCGGCTATTGCGTCGACTCCGCCCGGGTGCCCGACAAGGACGGCATCACGGCCGCTCTGATGCTCACCGAGCTCGCGGCGCGCCAAAAGGCAGCCGGCAGCGATCTGCAGGCGGTTCTCGACGCCCTCGCGATCGAGCACGGCGTCTATGCGACGGACGCCTTCTCGGTCCGCGTCGACAACCTCGCCCTCATCGACGCGATCATGGCGCGACTGCGCAGCGCCAGCCCGAGCGATGTCGCGGGCACGGCGGTTGCGCGCACCGACGATCTCGCGCAGGGCTCACCCGATCTGCCCCCGACCGAAGGCTTGCGCTACTACCTGGCCGACGACTCGCGCATCATCGTGCGGCCGTCAGGCACCGAGCCGAAGCTGAAGATCTACCTCGAAGTCATCGAACCCGTCGCCGGTTCGGACGACCTGATTCCCGCGCGCCGGCGCGCCGCCGACCGGCTCGCGGCTATCCGGGCAGACATGGAGAGCGCGACCACGCCGGCGTGATTTTCCGGTCGCGCGAGGGCCCTTTCCGCCGACGAGGAGGAACCGGCCACTCGACGAGGCTGAACCGGCCTCTCGACGGGGCTGAACCGGCCTCTCGACGGGGAAGGTCAGTGCCCCTGGGGGCGGCTGGGGTTGACGGCGTCGCTCACGGCCTTGACGAAGGTCGCGGAGTCACGGCTGCGGACGTAGGCCGCGACGCCGTCGTAGAAGCCCTGGGTGAACTTCGGGCTCATCGCCTCACCGTGCACGAGCGACGGCAACACTTCGCTGCTCCACAGCGCCTTCGACGCCGATTGCTCGTATGCGGGCAGGCTCGCCACATCGGCCGTCTTCAGGACCGGCACCGACCCCTTGATCGCACTGAACTTCACCGAGGTTGCCGGATCGGCGAGCGTGGCAAGGAAGGCCAGGGCGTTCTTGGCGTTCGGCGCGGTCGTGCCCGCGACGAAGACGTCGACGACCGCGAGATAGCTGCCATCGGTGCCGGGGTAGGCGACTTCGCCGACCGTGGTGTCGGTGCCGCCAGCCTTGACGATCTCGCCGTAGCCGGAGTCGTTCATCGTCAGGAAGCCACACTCGCCCCTGGCGAGCTTGCCCGCCGCCTGGTCCCAGGACTGGCTGTCGGCGGCGGTATCGGCATAGGACAAGACTTTGTCCAGGCCCGCAAAGGCGGCCTTGGCCGCCGTGCCGTTCCAATCGAATTTGTCGTCCTGGATCTGCCCCCACGCCTTGGGGCCGGCGGTCCCGAGCAGGATGTTCTCGAAGAGTTCGCCGGTGGTGAAGGCGTCTTTGCCGCCCAGGCACAGCGGTGTCGCGCCTTTGGCCTTGAGCTTCTCCAGATCGGCGAGGAAGGCCTTGGTGGTATAGGCCGCGGCGGGCGCAGAAACTCCGGCGGAGTCCAGGACCGCCTTGTTAAAGAAGAGGACGTTTTGGCGGTGGGCGCCGGTGGGCATCGCATACTGCTTGCCGTCGACCGTCACCCAGTCGAGGATGGTCGGCTGCATGGCCTCCTTGATCCCGCCGGTGGCAAAGACCGAGCTGACGTCGCGGATCGTCTTGGTGGAGGCGAAGGCCTCGGTCGCTGCGCCCGCAAAGGTCTGCCACACGTCGGGGGGATTGCCGGCCGCGAGCCGCTTGGCCAACTCCACTCGAGCATTCGCGCCGGCGCCGCCGGTGACCGAGGCGTTGGTGACCTGGACGCCGGAGTTGGCCGCGGCATACGCGTCGGTGAGGACTTTGAAGGCAGGCGCTTCGGAGGCGGAGGTCCACCAGGACATCACCTCGAGCTTGTCGGTGGCCTGAGTCGCGCTGGTCTCCTTGCCGGAGCATCCGGCGAGCGGAAGCGCGACGGACGCGACGAGGGCGAGAGGCAACAGGCGAGTCGATCGACGCATGGCACTCACGCTTCCGAGGCGAGGACGGCGGAGCCGCCGGGCGCCCTGAGGTCGTAGACGGCATACAGGGCGACCACCGCGAAGCAGGCAGCCGGGACAATGAAGGAGAAGGCGGCGCTTGTCTTGTCGATGAGGATGCCCTGAACCAGCGGCATGATGGCGCCGCCGACGATGGCCATGACCAGCCCAGCGGCACCGAACTTCGTGGCCGGGCCAAGCCCTTGCAAGGCGACGCCATAGATCGTTGGGAACATCAGCGAGAGGCAGAAGGAAATCGCCACCACGGCGACGACGCCCGCCATATTCGGCGAGATCATCGCGAACACGCAGAGCAGGACGGCCAAGAATCCCAGTGCCGCGAGAACCTTGGTCGCCCGGACGCGGCCGATCAGCCAGGTCATGAAGAAGCGCGAGGCGAGGAAGATCAGGAGGCTGATCTGCAGGAGATAACCGCCGAGAGCCAAGCTGCCGTTGATGGCCTGCTGGGCGTACTGGATGATGTACGTCCAGCAACACACCTGCGCGGCGACATTGAAGAATTGCGCAATCACCCCGAAGCGATAGCGCTTGCGCGACCACAGAACCTTCGCGATCGACTGATCCGCGGATAGTTCACCTTCGTCCGCAAACTCCTCCCTAATCGGCGGCGACTTCTGGAAGGCGATCGTCATCCAGATCATTACCAGTACGAGCGCGAGCCCGAGGTAGGGGCCCATCACCGCGCCAAGTTGACCGGCCCGGATCGTGTGCAGTTGCTCCGGGCTCAGCGCGGAGAGGTCGATCGGGTTGTCCTCGAGCTTGGGCAGGATGAGTGTGGCCGCCAGCAGGACGCCGATGTTGGTTCCCAGCGGGTTGAACGCCTGGGCGAAGTTCAGCCGACGGGTCGCGGTCGACTCCGGGCCGAGCGCGATGACATACGGGTTGGCCGACGTCTCCAGGATCGAGCAACCCGCAGCCATGGCGAAGAGCGCGACAAGGAAAGCCTCATAGGTCATGATCTTGCTCGCCGGATAGAAGCCGAAGGCGCCGATCGCCGCGAGCCCCAGCCCGCAGAGCAGGCCCGTCTTATAGCCCCACTTCTGGTTGATGAAGGCGGCCGGAATCGCCAGCAGGAAGTAGGCACCGAAATAGGCCAGTTGCACCAACGAGGCCTGGAAGGTGCTCATCTCGAAGATGCGTTTGAAGCCCGCGACCATGGGCGTCGTCAGGTCGGCGGCGACGCCCCACGCGGTGAAGCAGGCAACCAGCACGACGAACAGGACAAACATGCCCTGACCGACGAGTGGTTCCTTGCCCTTGGGTTCCGTCGCAGGCGGACGGGACTCGGCCTGACGTAGGTCGACGGATTCGCTCATGCATCCCCCTCGATGAAACCGGCACCGGTGTGACCTTGGGACACACCAGATTTGACGGGCTAAGCGCGAAACTAGACCCACCCGCGAAGAACTCGCAACCGCACACCCGATGTTGCCCACTCGCCCGCGCATCTGCCCGCACGCGCGCCGTGGAGCACACGCATTGGCCCTACCCGCCGGTACACTTGATCAGTGAATTCCCTTGCGCCCGACACCGCCGTCGACGCCACCGCCCGAGCCCGCGACCTGCTCGGCGTGAGCCGTCTGACCAACTCTGCCCTGACCACCTGGCTGCACGGGCTGCCGGGCGTCGATCAGGTCGGCTGTGAGGCCCGGGCCGCGAGCCTGGGCAGCCGCTCGATCAAGGCGGCCAGCAAGGCCTGGGCCATCGACACGGCCATCTCGATGATCGACCTGACCACCCTCGAGGGTGCGGACACTCCGGGCAAGGTGCGCGGTCTGGCCACCAAGGCGCTCGTGCCCGATCCGAGCGATCCGAGCACGCCGTCCCCGGCCGCCGTCTGCGTCTACGGCGACATGGTGGCGATCGCCAAGGACACCCTCGTCGGCAGCGGCGTCAAGGTTGCCGCCGCCGCGACCGCCTTCCCTAGTGGCCGAGCCAGTATGGCCGTGAAACTCGCCGACACCGCCGACGCGGTGGCCGCTGGCGCCGACGAGATCGACATGGTCATCGACCGCGGCGCCTTCCTCGCCGGCGACTATCTCCTCGTCTTCGACCAGATCGCCCAGGTCAAGGCCGCATGCGGCGCGGCTCGCCTGAAAGTGATCATGGAGACCGGCGAACTGGTCACCTATGACAATGTCCGGCGCGCCTCCTGGCTCTCGATGCTCGCGGGCGGGGACTTCATCAAGACCAGCACCGGCAAGATCTCCCCCGCTGCCACCTTGCCCGTGACGCTCATCATGCTCGAGGCGGTGCGCGACTGGCGCGCCCTGACCGGGGAGATGGTCGGGGTCAAGCCGGCCGGCGGGATCCGCACCAGCAAGGATGCCCTGAAGTTCCTCGTCGCCGTCAACGAGGTCGCGGGCGAGGACTGGCTCGAAAACCACTGGTTCCGCTTCGGTGCCTCCAGTTTGCTCAACGACCTACTCCTGCAACGCCAACGGCTAAGGACCGGGGCCTACTCGGGCAACGACTACGTCGCCGATGACTCCCCGAGCACGGCCTACTGAGGACGACTGACATGCCCAAATTCGAGTACGCCCCCGCGCCGGAATCCCGCGCGGTTGTCGACATCAAGAGCAGCTACGGGTTGTTCATCAACGGCAAATTCCTCGAGGCCACGGGGACGCCGTTCAAGACCATCAACCCCGCGACCGAAGAAGTCCTGGCCGATATCGCCGAGGCGAGCGAGGCCGATGTGGATGCCGCGGTCAAGGCCGCGCGGGCGGCATACACGCGGGTCTGGTCGACGATGAGCGGCACCGACCGGGGGAAATATCTCTTCCGCATCGCCCGCCTGCTGCAGGAACGCAGCCGCGAGTTCGCGGTGCTGGAGACCCTTGACAATGGCAAACCGATCCGCGAAAGCCGCGATGTCGACGTCCCCATTGCGGCCGCGCACTTCTTCTACCACGCCGGGTGGGCGGACAAATTGGCGTATGCCGGCCTGGCCGCCGGTGCTCGTCCGCATGGCGTTGTGGGGCAAGTGATTCCGTGGAACTTCCCGCTGCTCATGCTCGCGTGGAAGATCGCCCCCGCGCTCGCGACGGGCAACACCGTGGTGCTCAAGCCGGCCGAGACCACGCCCCTGACGGCGCTGCTCTTTGCCGAACTCTGCCAGCAGGCCGATTTGCCGCCCGGTGTCGTCAATATCGTCACCGGAGCGGGTGCGACCGGCCAGGCGATCGTCGACCATCCTGGCATCGACAAGATTGCCTTTACCGGCTCGACCGGCGTGGGCAAGATGATTGCGCGTTCGATCGCCGGCACCCGCAAGAAGGCCACCCTGGAACTCGGTGGCAAGGCGGCCAACATCATCTTCGACGACGCGCCGGTCGACCAGGCCATCGAGGGTATCGTCAACGGGATCTTCTTCAATCAAGGCCAAGTCTGTTGCGCCGGAAGCCGATTGCTCGTCCAGGAGTCGATCGCCGACGAGGTCGAGCGCAAGCTCAAGGCCCGGCTGGCAACCCTGCGGGTCGGCGACCCGATGGACAAGAACACCGACGTGGGCGCGATCAACAGCCGCCGCCAACTCGACCGGATCGCCGAGCTGAGCGCGGCCGGCGAGGCCGAGGGCGCGACCCGCTGGGACAACGGCTGCCCGCTCCCGAAGAATGGATTCTGGTTCCGCCCAACGGTTTTCACCGGTGTGACCCAGACCCACCGAATCGCGCAGGAGGAGATCTTCGGGCCGGTGCTCTCGGTGCTGACCTTCCGTACCCCCGGTGAGGCGGTCGCCAAGGCCAACAACACGCCATACGGGCTCTCGGCGGGGATCTGGACCGAGAAGGGGTCGCGGATTCTGTGGATGGCCGACCAGCTGCGGGCCGGCGTGGTGTGGGCCAATACCTTCAACAAGTTCGATCCGGCGAGTCCCTTCGGCGGATACAAAGAATCCGGATACGGCCGCGAGGGCGGGCGCCACGGGCTGGCCGCCTATGTCACGACAGGAGAGGCTGTATGAGCCGGGTGGAGGTCAAGAAGACCTACAAGCTCTACATCGGCGGTGCCTTCCCGCGCAGTGAGTCCGGGCGGTCGTATGAGGTGAGCGACAGCAAGGGCCGTTTCCTCGCCAACGCGGCGCTCGGGTCCCGTAAGGACGCCCGTGATGCGGTCGTCAAGGCGCGAAGCGCAGTGGCCGGTTGGTCGGGAGCTACCGCATACAACCGCGGTCAGGTGCTCTATCGCGTCGCCGAGGTCATGGAGTCGCGCAAGTCCCAGTTCGTCGAGGAGGTGCGTGCCGCCGAGGGACTGACAGCGGCGCGCGCGAGCGCCATCGTCGACACGGCGATCGACCGGTGGGTCTGGTATGCCGGGTGGGCCGACAAATTCCAGCAGGTGCTCGATGGTCTCAACCCGGTGACCGGACCGTTCTTCAATATTTCCGCCTCCGAGCCCACCGGGGTCGTGGCCGCCCTTGCGCCACAACGTAGTTCGCTACTCGGGCTGGTGAGCGTAATCGCGCCGATCGTGGTGTCGGGCAACACCGCGGTGGTCTTGACCAGCTACGAGCGGCCCATCCCGGCCATCACCCTCGCCGAGGCACTCGCCACGTCCGACGTGCCGGGCGGGGTCATCAATCTGATCACCGGCAATCCGGCAGAGATGGCGCCGTGGCTGGCGTCGCACCGCGATGTCAATGCCATCGACCTGACCGGCGTGGCGGACACCGAGATCGGCTGGGCCGAGCTCGAGCGCGCGTCCGCCGACAACCTCAAGCGCGTGGTCCGTCCGGCGATGGGCGCATCCGGCGCGGTCGAGCCGGACTTCACGATCGTCCCCGGCCTGCAGCGCCTCGAGGCCTTCCTGGAGACCAAGACCGTCTGGCACCCCAAGGGACGATAGGCCCGCAGTGACGAATGGCGATCTTCGGGCCCGCGTGGTGTTGTTGTCGGGGCCGTCCGGAGCCGGGAAGTCGCGGCTGGCGGGAAAGTTGCACACGGCATACGGCTGGCCCATCGTGCGACTGGACGACTTCTATCGCGACCACGACGACCCCCGGCTGCCGCACAGCGCGGCGCTCGGCGGCGCCGTCGACTGGGATCACTCCGACAGTTGGAATCGCGACGCGGCGGCAGCGGCCCTCGCCGAGCTCGTGGACACCGGGGTGACCCAGACACCGATCTACGACCTCGGCCAGAGCCGGACCGTGGGTCAGAGCGAAACCACATGCCGCCCAACCGATCTCATCCTCGCAGAGGGGATCTTTGCGGCGGAACTCGTCAGCCCGCTGCGCGAGTCCGGCCTCCTGCACAGCGCCTGGTGCGTGCGCAATCACCGGGTTCTGACGGCGGTCCGCCGGTTCGCGCGGGATCTGAAGGAGCGGCGCAAACCCCCACTCCTGCTCGCGCGCCGGGGCGTCGAACTGATGCGCCGAGAGCCCCGCGTGGTCGCACGAGCGCAGCGGCTCGGGGCAGCTCCTGCGACAGCCCGCGAAGTTGAGCGGAGCCTGACGCGCGGCTGATCCGACCGGTCAACCTACGATTGAGCCCGCGCCCGGGGGAACCGTCCCCCTGCCCAGGAGGATCCAACACCCATGACGACTACCCCAGTGTCTTCCGACGCGCCCGCGCGCGGCGAGCCGACCGTGCCCGTCCGGCTGCTCGCCGTCGGCGACATTATCGGCGGGGCCTTCCGCACCCTGATGCGCTCCCCAAAGACCTTCATCGGGATGCCGCTCCTCGCCTGCGCCGTGATCGCGGTCCCGGCGCTCGCGCTCTTCCTGCTGGCGGTGGGCGGCACCCGAGCCACCAACGGCAGCGGTGGCGCGGTGGTCGCGATCGCCATGCTCGCCGGGTTCCTGCTCTTCTTGTTCGCGGTCTACGTGCTTCTTCGCACCTACGGCGCGGTCACCATCGGCGCGTATCGCATCGCGCTGGGCGAGCGGCCCACCACCGGCCAGTTGTGGCGGGAGGCGAGCGGGATCGTCTGGCGGCTGATCGTCTTCGGGTTGCTGATCTCGGTGGCCCTCTTAGTCGTCGTTTTCCTGGTGGGCTTCGCCGCCTTCGCCTCGGCCAATGTGGACAGCAATGTCGCCGGGATCGTTGCCCTCCTCGCCTTCATCGCCGCCTTCCCGTTGATGATCTTCCTGAGCGTGAAGTTCATCTACTGCCTGCAAACCATGGCCATCGAAAAGGCCGATCCGGTTGCCGCGATCCGCCGCTCGTGGAGCCTGAGCCGCGGGTTCTGGTGGCCCACCTTCGGGCGACTGCTGATGCTCTACCTGATCGGCATTCCGGTCTCGCTCCTGAGCCAAGGGCTCATGGTGGCGCCGATGGCTGGCCTGACCCGCAGCGACGGCACCGTCAACCTGGCGGGCTTCAGCGTGACGCTGATCATCGCTGGCCTGCTCGCCGTCGCGGTCAACCTCCTCTATCAGGCGTTCAGCCAGGTCTATGTGACGATCATGTATCTCGACGCTCGCCGACGCGAGGGCGTCCCCGCGCAGGCCGCCGCGGGCTACCCGTATGCCGGTGGCCTCGCCTATCAGCAGACACCGTCGTCCGCTGGAGCGCCGCCGGCAACCGGTGCGCACTACGTCGGCCTGGTCGCCGTGGCCGGTGGCGTGACCTCCTATCCCAGCGCACCGATGAGCACCGAGTACCCGCCGGCACCACCGGCCTATCCCACGTCCACCGCACCGGGCGAGCCCTATCCGCCGGCGGGTCCGGTGTGGGCCCACACCCCATCGCCGGACACCACGAGGCCCGATCCGTCACTGCCGAGCGCCCCACCCACCGAGCCGATGCCGACCTTCGACGCGGGCGCATCCTTCGACTCCGGGTCAACGAGCTCGGACGGCGGATCCTCCTCCAGTTCGGACTGACCCCCAGCTATTACGACAGGTTGCGGGTCCGGGCCCGCAGCCGGGACTCGTTGATGGCCTGGCTGTGCAGCGTCAGCCAGATGCAGGCCACCGCGAGCGGCAACTCGATGAATGCCGCGCGGAGCAGCGCCTCCCAGCGTTCGCCGCGGCCGTGGCTGGTGACGACGTCGAACCACGCGTCCACCACCAGCAGGGAGGCGGTCGCCGACGCCAACGGCGGCAGCCACCGGCCGCCACGCCAGGCAGAGATGGCCACGGCCGCGAGCCCGAGGGTGAGGAGGACGTCGAACCCCGCCCAGGCCAGGTCATAGTTGACCGCGAGGCTGCGCTCCGGCAGGGACCAGGCCAGCCAGGCCGACCACGGAATCATCACGAGCACGCCGAGCGCGAACACCCATGTGACCAACAGCAGCGTGCGCCGGGCGTTGGGTGAGACGGGGCGCTCGGGAACGGTCACTGATGCAGCGTATGCGGGCTCGGTCGCCCGCACCGCGAAGACCACCCGCGAGGATTCGGCCCGCGACCGCCGCGGATCGGTGGCGCGTCAGCGCGTGAAGTGCACGCTCGCCGTGTTGCCGGGGCCGGGGATGGCCAGATTGATGATGTCGGTGGTGAGGAAGCCGCAGTTGCTGAACCTCGGGATCGTATAGGTGCCCGTCTCCCAATAGTCGTCGGACGTCCCCGGGCCGGTCCCCGTGGTGGGGAAGCGACCGTCGAGCGTCTGGGTGAAGGCGTGGACTTGCCGTAGTTGCCCACCATATTGATCGGCATGCCGAGCGGCTTGAGGCTGACGATCTGCAGGCCGACCGTCTGGGTGGTGTGCAGCGCCCAGTCCCAGCCGTCGAAGCTGATGTCGGTGCGCGACGTGCCCTGCGGGATGATCTTGATGGTCACATCCGCGAGCGGGAGGCTGCCGATCTTGAGTTGGGAGGTAGCCGGCGGGATCGCCGTTTCGCCGACGATGGTGCGTGCGTCGCTGTCGAGGACCCCGGTGAACTGACCGCGCGGGAAGGTCGTGGTCTGGTTGAGCTTCTTGATCGTCGAGGTCAGGTCGACGTTGGCGATCACATCGGCGGTCCACGCGTTGGCGGGCGCCGCCATCGGCACGGCGATTGCCCCGGCCAGAATCGCCGCAGCGGCCGAAAGACGCGCGGTCATACGCTGCGTGGGACGGGAGATAGCGGCCTCCGCAGGTATCGAGTACTCCGAGTACCCTCAGAACTTACCTCACGGTAGCCTCAGGTGCGAGAGGTTCCGGACACGGATCTCCCAGGCGGCGGATCAGCCCACACCGAGCGCGTGATACCCGGGCTTGATGACCTCGTCGATCAGCGCCAGCCGCTCGTCGAAGGGGATGAAGGCGGACTTCATCGCATTGATGGTCGCCCAGCGCAGATCGGCCAGCGACCAGCCAGCCTCCTCGACCAGATGCTGCATCTCGGCGCCAAGGGTGGTGTGCGACATCAGCCGGTTGTCGGTGTTGATCGTGACCCGGAAGCGCAGGTCTTTCAGCAGCGTGACCGGGTGCTCGGCGTAGGACGCGGCCGCACCGGTCTGCAGGTTAGAGGTCGGGCACATCTCCAGCGGAATCCGCGAGTCCCGCACGTATGCCGCGAGCCGCCCGAGCACCGGACGCTCACCCGTGACGTCGATATCGTCGACGATCCGCACGCCATGCCCGAGGCGGTCGGCTCCGCACCACTGGATCGCCTCCCAGATGCTCGGCAGGCCGAAGCCCTCACCGGCGTGGATGGTGAAGTGGGCATTCTCGCGCTGGAGGTATTCGAAGGCGTCCAAATGGCGCGAGGGCGGGTACCCGGCCTCGGCGCCGGCGATGTCGAAACCCGCCACACCGAGGTCGCGATAGCGCACCGCCAGCTCGGCGATCTCGCGGGATTTGGCGGCGTGCCGCATCGCCGTCAGCAAGGCGGCCATCCGGATGGGCTTGCCCTGCTCGGCAGCGAGCACCTCGCCCGCGCGGAAGCCGGCGTTGACGGTCTCGACGACCTCTTCGAGGCTCAGGCCGCCCTCGAGGTGCAGCTCCGGCGCGAAGCGGGACTCGGCATACACCACGCCGTCGGCGGCGAGGTCGAGCGCGCACTCCATGGCGATCCGGAAAAGCCCGTCGGTCGTCTGCATGACCGCGACGGTGTGGGCGAAAGTCTCCAGGTAGCGCTCGAGCGAACCGGAGTCGGCGCTGGTCCGGAACCACTCGCCCAACTCCGCCTCGGACTTCGCCGGCAGGGCGTCATACCCGGTCGCGTCGGCCAGTTCGATGACCGTCTGCGGGCGTACGCCGCCGTCGAGGTGGTCGTGCAGCAGCACCTTCGGGGCCGCAGCAATGTCGGGGCGCAGTTCCATCCGCACAGACTAGGGCTGCGCGTCGCGGTAGTCGGCAGCCGCGCTCAGGCGATCCGGTCGATGATCAACTCCGGCCGCTCACCCGCGGCCGCGCCGATCTCGATACCGCCCTCAAGAGCGGCCAGCGCCCGCTCGAAACGCTCCGGAGTGTCCGTATGCAGCGTCAACAGCGGCTCGCCTGCGCGCACCTCATCCCCCGGCTTGGCGTGCATCTCGATCCCCGAACCCGCCTGGACCGGGTCTTCCTTGCGGGCCCGCCCGGCACCCAGCCGCCACGCGGCGACGCCAACGGCATACGCATCGAGGGTGGTGAGCATGCCGTCGGCCGAAGCGTTGACGACGTGGGTCTCGCGGGCCACCGGGAGAGTGGCGTCCGGATCGCCGCCCTGCGCGGCGATCATCGCGCGCCAGGCATCCATCGCCCGGCCGTCGGTCAACGCCGCGCGCACGTCCTGGCCGCCGCGGCCCGCCGCGTCGAGCATCTCCTCGGCCAGGCGCACCGTCAGTTCGACGACATCCGCCGGACCGCCGCCGGCGAGCACCTCGACGGACTCACGCACCTCCAGGGCGTTGCCCGCGGTCAGGCCCAGCGGGGTGGACATATCCGTCAGCAGGGCAACGGTTTTGACGCCCGCGTCCGTGCCCAGGTCGACCATCGTGCGCGCCAACTCCCGCGCGTCCTCGACATTCTTCATGAACGCGCCGGAGCCGACCTTGACATCGAGCACCAACGCCCCGGTGCCTTCGGCGATCTTCTTGCTCATGATTGAGGAGGCGATCAGTGGGATGGCCTCGACGGTGCCGGTGACATCGCGCAGCGCGTAGAGTTTCTTGTCGGCGGGGGCGAGCCCGGAGCCGGCGGCGCAGATGACGGCGCCGACCTCCTCGAGCTGCGCGAGCATGGCCTCGTTCGACAGGTCGGCCCGCCAGCCCGCCACGGACTCCAGCTTGTCGAGCGTGCCGCCGGTGTGGCCGAGCCCCCGCCCCGACAGTTGCGGAACGGCGACGCCGAAGACGGCGACGAGCGGAGCGAGCGGGAGGGTGATCTTATCGCCCACCCCGCCGGTCGAGTGTTTGTCAGCGGTCGGGCGCGACAGGCCGGAGAAGTCCATGCGATCCCCGCTGGCGATCATGGCCGCCGTCCAGGTGGCGATCTCGCGCCGGTTCATCCCGTTGAGCAGGACGGCCATGGCCAGGGCCGACATCTGCTCGTCGGCCACCGTCCCCCGGGTGTAGGCATCGATGACCCATCGGATCTGCTCGTCGGACAACTCCTTGCGGTCGCGCTTGGCGACGATGACATCGACGGCATCGAAGGCTTCGCTCATCCCGGCATCATGGCAGAACCTTCGGCAGGCTCGACGCGTCCCAGGTCGTGACTACTACCTTCCATGCCGAATCCCGGATTGGTATACTTTTCGCATGTCGATTCAGATTACGGTTCGGCTGGATGAGCAACTCGTCGCCGGCGTCGATGCGCTCGTGAAATCGGGTCGGGCGAAATCGCGAGCTCAGGTGGTTGAGTCGGCGCTCGAGCGTGAGTTGCGACGCAGTCTCTATGCGGAGGAGGCGACGGTCCTGCGACGGAGCGCTTCGGATGCCGACCTTGACGCCCTCGCCGACTGGATGGTCGGCAAGTACCCCCAGGTCGATTGATGCACGCCATTCACGTCGTCCACCTCGACAAGGCTCGCCCAGCGATCGTCCTGACCCGGGATTCGGCGCGCCCGCTCCTGAGCAAGTGGACGGTCGCACCCATCACCAGCACGATTCGCGGCCTCGTCTCCGAAGTGCCGCTCGGCCGACGCAACGGGCTCGACCACGATTGCGTAGCGAGCGTTGACAATGTCGCGACCATCCCGGCAGTGGCTGTTGGTCGGCTGATCGGCTTCCTCGACGAGGACGACGAGCACGCGCTCACGACAGCACTGGCGCGCGCCTTCGACCTCATCTGACCGCCACGCTGTGCGCTTGTGGGGCATTCTGCCGCCCGCCACACCACGGTCGGCAGCCCTCTCACGCGCGTCGTCAACCAGAAGGCTACGCTCAAGCGCCGAGGCATGGCAGCCTGAGAACGCGTGCCGGGCAGCGGCCAGCACGAGCGCGATCTCGAGCCACGCCCGCGGGCCCCGGACCGGTGCTCGCCCATGGACTCAGCGGCCCGCCAGCCGCTCCAATTCCTCCGGCCCGAAGGCCTGAGGCAGCACGTCACGCATTGTCAGAACGCCTTCGGGGGTCATCAGCAGGCAGTCGGCGCCGCCGTTCTCCCACAGCAGTTGCCGGCAGCGGCCGCAGGGCATCAGGGCCTGGCCGTCCGCGCCGACGCAATAGACAGCCGCGAACGTCCCGCCACCGCCCATGTGCAGCGCGGACACCAGCCCGCACTCCGCGCAGAGCGCGACCCCGTATGCCGCGTTCTCGACATTGCAGCCGGCATACGTCCGGCCGTCGGTGGTAATGCCGGCGACGCCGACCGGGAAGCGCGAATACGGGCAGTACGCACGCTCCATCGCGGCCACCGCCGCAACTCGCAGCGCCTCCCAGTCGATGTCTGCGGGCGACATCCGCGTCTCCTGATCTGTGTGTGGGATGCGCGCTCGGGGTCCCGCGAAGTATGGAGCGAGGCACGAGCGGAAACTTCGTGGGGTGGGTTAGTGTCCGCTGCCCTTGCGATAGATCTGGCCATCCGCGGCCGGCATCCGCAGACGCTGCGAGGCGAAGGCCAGGACCAGCAAGGTGGTGACATAGGGCGCGGTGCCGGCGAGCTCGGCTGCGACGGTGTCGGTGGTGACGTACCACCACGCGGTCAGCGCGGCCACGGCGATAGCGAAGCCACCTTGGACGTATGCCGATCGCTTGACGATCTGATAGACCCCCACCAGCAGTAAGAGCACGGCAAAGGCCAGGAGGAAGGCGTGCACACTCGCCCCACCCGCACGCAACCGGATCGCATCGGTGTAGCCGAAGAGCGCCGAGCCGGCCAGCAGGCCGCCAGGTCGCCAGTTACCGAAGATCATCGCGGCGAGGCCGATGAAGCCGCGCCCCCCGGTCTGCCCGTCGCGGTAGAGGTTGGAGGCGACCAGTGACAAGAAGGCGCCACCGAGGCCCGCCAACGCACCAGAGACGAGCACGCCGATGAACTTGTAGCGATAGACGTTGACACCGAGTGACTCGGCAGCCGCGGGTGACTCACCGACCGACCGCAGGCGCAGACCGAAGGCGGTGCGCCAGAGGACCCAGTAGGTCAGCACGAAGAGCGCACTGGCCAAGATCGTTACCACCGAGACGCCGGTGGTCAGGCCCCGCACGATGCCGGCCAGGTCGGAGACGACAAAGATGTGCTTGCGCTCTAGCGTCAGCAAGGGATCGCCGATAAAGGGCACCGAGAGGTTCGGTGGCTGATCCAGCGGCGGCGACTGGGTCGGGCCGCCGCCGGGCAGGTCGGAGAAGAAGCGCGAGGCGAGATACTTCGCCGCCCCGACGCCCATGACGTTGAGCGCGACACCGGAGACGATGTGGTCGACGCCGAAATAGACAGTGGCGATGGCGTGGATCAGGCCACCCACCAGGCCACCGAGGGCACCCCCGAGGATGCCCATCCACGGGCCCATGTGGTAGGCGAAGAAGGCCGCAGACCAGGTGCCCAGGATCATCATGCCTTCGAGGCCGATGTTGACGACACCGGCCCGCTCCGACCACAGGCCACCAAGACCGGCGAGCGCGATCGGGACGGCCAGACCGAAGGCGGCGGCTACGGCTCCGGAGGAGTCGAGGTCATTGGCGCCGGTGATCACCCGCAGCAGGGAGATCAACAGGATCGAGCCGATGATGATCAACGCCCACTTGCGGACATCGACCCCTCGCTCGCTCTCGTGGTCGACCGCGGTCGACCGATGCGTCGTCGGGGCGCTCATGCCACGGCTCCTTCCACCGGACGGCCGCGCGTCGCGGCCAGTTCGCGGGCGACCTTGGCCTGTTCGAGCCGGATATCGAGCCGGCGCACGCCTTCATACGCGATGACGACGGCGAACAAGATGATGCCCTGGATGATGTTGACCAGTTCGGGGGCGACCCCGGCCCGGATCTGCAGGCCATTGCTCTGGGTGTCGAGGTAGCTCCACAGCAAGGCGGCAAAGGCGATGCCGATCGCGTTGTTGCGGCCGAGCAGGGCGATGCCGATGCCGGCGAAGCCAAGGCCTGCTTGGAAGGTCGTGCCATACGAGTGGTCTTGACCGAAGAGCAAGGGCATCCCGACCAGGCCGGCGAGGGCGCCCGAGGCGATCATCGAGGTCATCACCATTCGCTGGACGTTGACCCCGCTGGCCACGGCCGCGGACTCCGACCGACCGGTCGCCCGCAGGTCGAAACCGAAGCGCGTCTTGCCCAGCACGAACCAATAGAGGAAGCCGACGATGACTGCCAGCAGCAGCATCGAGTAGACCCGGTTGGTCGCGCCCGGGATCAACTTCCAGCCCTCCAGCTGGGAGGACTCGGGGATGGTCTTGGTGCCGATCGCATTCGAGCCCTTGGTCCGCACGGCGACCTTGAGCAACATCCACTGCACGACGCCGGTGGCGATCGCGTTGAGCATGATCGTCGAGATCACTTCGCTGACACCGCGCTTGACCTTGAGGTATGCGGCGATGCTCGCCCACAGCCCGCCCGCCACCATCGCGACGACGATCGTGACCAGGACGTTGAGCATTCCGGGGAACCACGCCTGGCCGGCGAACACGGCACCCGCGAAGGCCGCCACGCGGTATTGGCCGTCGACACCGATATTGAACAGATTCATCCGGAAGCCGACGGCGACGGCGATCGCCGAAAGGTAGAGGACGATGGCGCCGTTGACGATATTGGTGATCTGACGCGGCTTCGGCTTGCTGAGCATGGTGATCCACACGTCGCGCACGGGGTCGCCGAGCGCGAAGAGCACGAGGGACGTCAGGATCACGGCGACCAGGAGCGCGGCGATCGGCGCGCCGATCGACAACAGGATCCGGCGCACATCGAGCCTCTTCATCGGTCCTGCTCCTTGCGCTGCTCGGCGGGCCGGTCGGCGGGGGAATCCTGGGGGGTGTCGGCAGCCGCACCGGTCATGGCCGAGCCGAGGTCCTGGCTGGTAACCGAATCAGGGTCGAATTCGCCCGTCAACTTGCCGCGCAAGATGACCCGGATAGTGTCGGACAGCCCGATCAGTTCATCGAGGTCGGCGCTGATCAACAGCACCCCGAGCCCGTCGCGCCGGGCGGCGCGGATCAGGTCCCAGATCGCGGCCTGGGCACCGACGTCGACGCCGCGGGTCGGGTGGGAGGCGATGAGCACCTTGGGGTTGTGGCTCATCTCGCGGCCGACGATCAGCTTTTGCTGGTTGCCGCCGGAGAGCGAGCCGGCCGTGACGAAGATCGAGGGGGTGCGCACGTCATACTCGCGCACGATGCGTTGGGTGTCCTGCTTGGCTCCTCGGGCGTCGATCAACGCGCCCTTGACATTCGGGCTTTCGGTCTGGTGGCCGAGAATCCGGTTCTCCCACAAGGGCGCCTCGAGCAGTAGCCCGTGCCGGTGCCGGTCCTCGGGGATATAGCCGACCCCGGCCTCGCGGATCTGGCGCACCCCCCAGTCGGAGATGTCGGTGTCACCAAGGAAGACCAGACCGGCCGTGGGCTCGCGCATGCCCATGATGACCTCGACCAACTCGGCCTGTCCGTTGCCCTCGACGCCGGCAATGCCGACGATCTCGCCGGCGTGGATGTCGAGGTCGATATCGCTGAGCAGATCGCGGGATTCCCCGGCGAGGGTCAGGTCGCGCAGCCGTAGCACCACGCGGTCGGTGACCGTTGATTCGCTGGTGGCGGGCGTGGGCAACTCGGAGCCCACCATCAGCTCGGCGAGCTGGCGGGCGTTGACGGTCTTTGGGTCGACCGAGGCGACGGTGGTGCCGCGCCGGATGACGGTGATGTCGTCGGCGACAGACAAGACCTCATCGAGCTTGTGCGAGATGAAGAGCACGGTCAGGCCTTCGGCCTTCAGTTCACGCAGGTTGTCGAACAGCTCGTCGACCTCCTGGGGGACGAGCACGGCGGTCGGCTCGTCCAGGATGAGAATCTTGGCGCCGCGATAGAGGACCTTGAGGATCTCCACCCGCTGCCGGTCCCCGACCCCGAGGTCGGCGACCAGATCGTCGGGGTCGACATAGAGGCCGTATTCCTGCGCGATCCGCGTGATCTCGCGCCGGGCGTTGCCGCCGATGCCGTGGAGGTTTTCGGCGCCGAGGACGACGTTCTCGAGAACGGTGAGATTGTCGGCGAGCATGAAATGCTGGAAAACCATGCCGATTCCGGACTTGATCGCATCGGACGGGCTGTGGAGATTGACCTCCTGCCCGTTGACCTTGATGGTTCCTTCGTCTTGGCGCTGCACGCCATAGAGGATCTTCATCAGGGTGGATTTGCCCGCGCCATTCTCGCCGACGAGGGCGTGCACGGTGCCGCGGCGGACCCGGAAGCTGATGTCCTTGTTGGCCACGACGCCCGGGAAGCGTTTGGTGATCCCGGTGACTTCGACGGCCAGGTCGCCCGCGTGGGACGAGATCGTCGCGTTCGCGGTGATGGCGAACCTCCTTCACAGACGCATGGCCACCGCCGTTGGCGACCCGGGAGAGAAAGGGCCGAGGCCCGGGTGCACGCTACCGCGTGACCCGGGCCTCGGGACTGAGCCTTGGCCGATCGACCGGAAAATTTGCGGTCATCGACCCGGGACGGACTACTTGACGGTGTCCGGGACCGTGATCTCGCCGGAGATGATCTTGGCGGAGTAGTCGTCGAGCTTGCTCTTGATGTCGTCGATGTGCCCACCGGTCGTGGAGTAGCCCACACCGCCTGCCTTGAGGTCGTAGACGATATTGCCGGCTGCTTCCTCGCCGCCGACGGCCTTCTTCAGGTAGTCGTAGACCGCGACATCGACCTTCTTGAGCATCGAGGTCAGGATCACATCGCGCACGCCCTGCTCGGCCGTCAGGGCCTGGTCGGAGTCGACACCGATCGCCCACGCGTTGGCCGCCTTGGCCGCGGTGAAAACGCCACCACCGGAGCCACCGGCCGCGTGGTAGACGACATCCGCGCCACCCTGGAACATGCCGTCGGCCGCGGTCTTGCCCTTGGCCGGGTCACCGAAGCCGCTGAAGTCCGGCGGCTGGGTCAGGTAGGTCGAGTCGATCTTGATCTTGGGATTGACCGCCTTGGCGCCCGCGTCGTAGCCCGCCTCGAACTTGTTGATGAGTGGCACGTTGACGCCACCGACGAAGCCGATGTGGCCGGTCTTGCTCTTCAGGGCGGCAGCCGCGCCGACGAGGAAGGAGCCTTCGTTCTCGGCGAAGGTCAGCTGGGCCACATTGTCGCCCTTGGAGGCGTCGGAAGCGTCGTCGATGATCGCGAAGTGGACGTCGGGGTTCTCCTTGGCCACCTTGCCCAGCGCCGGGGCATACGCGAAGCCGACGGCGATGATGTTGGTGTAGCCGGCGTCGACCAGCTGGTTGAGGCGCTCCTCGCGGGCGGCGTCGTTCTCGCCGTTGACCGCGGTGGCCTCCTTGACGTCGAGGCCGAACTCGGCCTTGGCCTTGTCCAAGCCCGCTGCGGCGGCGTCGTTGAAGGACTGGTCACCGCGACCGCCCACGTCATACGCCATACCGACCTTGACGTCGGACGCGGCGGGCGCGCTCGCGGACGTGGTCTCGCTGGAGCTGGCGGAGGCCGAGGACCCGCCCGACGCACTCGTGGTGCTCGACTCCTTGCTGGTGCTGCTTCCACATGCGGCGAGGGCCAGGGTGCTGGCCGTCATCACCGCGGCAACCTTCATCATCTGACGCAAGATGCTCTCCCTATCTTTCCTTTGATCCGAAGGCGCCACTGCGCCAACCGATAGCGAAGCTTAACCGGGCGTGGTTACCGGCCCGTACACCTATGCGTGAACGCGCGCAACCGTTACGAAGTCGCGACCGGAGACCCGGCCGTATGCCGTGCGATCGCCTCGAGCGCGGTCGCCGCGAGCAGCGTCGCGCCGGCCGGGATGGCTGCCTCGTCGACGATCAGGTCGCCCTGGTGAAGGTCGTAGGTGCGCCCGCCGGGGGCCCGCGTGCCGAGCCGGGCCATGGCGCCGGGCGCCTTGTGCAGGAACCAGGCGAAGTCCTCGCCGCCCATGGACTGTGCCGTCGGAACGGGGGTCAGCCCGACCTGCTGGGCAGCCGCGCGCAGGTCGGCGATGCCGTCTGCGGTGTTGACCACCGGGGGCACGCCGGGCGTGTGCACGAACTCGACACCCACGCCGTAGGGCGCGGTGACATCGTCGACGATCTCTTTCAGGATCGGCCCGAGGCCCGCCCAGACGGCCGCGTCGAGCACGCGAAGGGTGCCCTGTGCCTCACCGGATGAGGGAATGACATTGCCCGCTGCACCGGCGTGCACCTGGCCCCAGACGATCAGCGCCGCGGCACGGGGGTCCACCTTGCGAGAGAGCACCGCGGGCACCTCGGTGATCACCTTCGCCAGGGCGTAGGTCAAGTCCTCGGTCAGGTGCGGCCGCGAGGTATGCCCGCCCCGGCCGGTGAGCTTGATGTGGATGCCGTCGGCCGCCGCGGTGACCGCCCCGTCGCGCAACCCCACCTGGCCCACATCGATGCTGGGGTCGCAGTGCAGGGCGTAGGCCGCGGTCACCCCGTCGAGATAACCCTCGTCGATGACCTGCTCGGCCCCACCGGGGATGGACTCCTCGGCCGGCTGGAAGACCAGGCGGACAGCTGCCCCAGCGGCGGCCAGGCTCCCGGCCTGCTCAGTGAGAGCCAGACCGGCGCCGATCAGCGCGGTGATGTGCACATCGTGGCCGCAGGCGTGGCAGGTGCCGGGGCTGCCGGACGCCCAGTCCAGGCCGGTGCGCTCGCGCACGGGAAGGGCGTCGATGTCGGCGCGCAGGGCGACCCGCACGGTGGGATTGCCCGCACCGATGTCGGCAACCAAGCCGGTGGTCTGCAGGCGCCGGGTGGAAATGCCGGCCTCGGTGAGCACCTGCTCGATCACGGCCGTGGTGCGGTGTTCCTGCCAGCTCAACTCCGGGTGGGAGTGAATGTCCCGGCGGATGGCGAGAAGCTCGGGCAGGCGCGTGGCGACGCTAGCGCGCAGCGCGGCATACGGGGATTCCATGATGTCGTCAGTCTAGGGGCAGTCGTCGAGCCCCCGAACCCCGGCGCAAAGGGATCAGCGGCCGCCTCGACCCGCTCGGACGAGGCGGCCGACAAGACCGACCGATGCCATCGCGCCAGCCCCGAGCACGGCACCGGCGGCCACCGAGAC
This sequence comes from Nostocoides vanveenii, assembly GCF_039531165.1. NCBI lineage: Bacteria > Bacillati > Actinomycetota > Actinomycetes > Micrococcales > Intrasporangiaceae > Nostocoides > Nostocoides vanveenii. Next base: position 61,387 of record NZ_BAAAPN010000017.1, read on the forward strand.
GCGGTCGGCGTCGCGCCGGCCGAATGTCGGCAACCCCAGGGCGGCGCGCGCCGCCGGGTTTTCGGGCAAGACCGAGCCCAAACCCGGACCAGCCGCAGCGGCGCCTGCGCTGCCAGCGGCGACCGCTTGGGACCGCGTCATCGGCCCTTCGGTGAGCTTGCGCCGCTCCCCCTCGCTGACTGTCGCGGCCGCTGCATTGCGCGAGTCCAAGTCATTGGCCGCCCACGAGGCCGACAAGAGCATCACCTGGGAGATGAAGTTCATGAAAACCAGCAGACCGACCGCGACGGCGACCGACGCGAGCAATGGATTGCTCGTCGCATTGGCGATCAGGCGGGAGGCGAAGGTCTGGATGATGGTCATACCCACGCCGCCGAAGATCGCGCCATTGCGCAGTCCGGCCCAGGGCAGGTCCACGCCGGACAGGACGCGCAGCATCAGCGCCACCAGGAGCGTGTTGGCCAGCACCGAGGCCAGGAGCCCGACGACGGTCACCACCCACGCCTGGTCCCCGATGCCGATCCACGAGGCAAAGGTGGAGGCCACGGCATTGGCGATGGTGTTCACGGCGGCCGCTACGACGACGCCGACGCCGAGCAGAAGGAGCACCCCGAACTTGCGCAGCAGCACCAGCGCGAAATTGCCGCCGGGATCCTGGGTGCCGAAGATCTGACGGATGCCCGAGCGCAGGGCGCCGAGCCAGCCCATGCCCGCCCAGATCAGGCCGACGAACCCGACAATCGCCGTCACGCTCAGGGCGGCGCCGCTGGGGGCGGAGATGGGGATGATGCCGTTCTTGCCGTTGGCGTCCTGGACGAAGCCGGGCAGTTGCCCGTTGATGGCGTCGCGGATCTGGTCGAGGATCTCGGGGTTGTTGCGCAGCACCAGGCCGAAGACGGTGAACGCCAAGGCGACCGCGGGGAAGATCGAGAAGAAGGCGAAATAGGCGACGCCGCCCGCGAGCAGGCTGCCGTTGGCCTTGCTGTAGCGCTGGTAGGCCCGCATAGGCGCCCAGGCCTGAACCCGCGCCCACACCTTCTTGATCGCGTCCATCGCCGCTCCTTCTCTACGGCGCCGTCTGCCGCCTCAGTTCGAAGGCGACCACCGGTCGCCAGATCTCGTCGGCACCATGGTGGTAGAGATGGACGGCCCGAGCGACGAAAGCACCCGTGAAAGTTGCCAGCCCGGCCTCGGCGGCGTCGAGTTGGGCCTCGCTGACGTGGTGGGCGATGGTGACGTGCGGGTGGTAGTCGAAGTCGAGCGGCCGCTCGATCGGACCGGAGCGGATCGCCTGCTCCATTCGGGCGCACTCGTCCATACCCCGGGTCACTCGGACGAAGACGACCGGCGAGACCGGGCGGAAGGTCCCCGTCCCGGTCAGTTCGACGGTAAACGCGTCCGCAGCCGCGGCAACCGCGGCGCAGTGGGCCTCGACCACCGCTAGCTCATCCTCGGCGACCTCGGTGGGTGGCAGCAGGGTGATGTGGGGCGGGATGGCATACGCCAAGGGGTCGCCGAAATGCTCGCGGCGCTCCTGCAGATAACTACCGAACGGCTCGGGGATGTCGACAGCAACACCGATCGTGGGCATGGAGAAGGAGGTTACCCGCCGTCAGGCCCGGCGCGGGAGCAGGCCCAGCCGGTCGTGGAAGCGTTCGAGCACGTCAGCGGCCACCAGGCGAGCTTTGGCCGAGCCCTCCGCAAGGAGCCGGTCGATCTCCGCCGGGTCGGCGAGCAGCTCGGCCATCCGGGACTGGAAGGGCTCGATGGCGGCGACGACGACATCGGCAACCTCGGCTTTGAGGTCGCCATAGCCCTTGCCCTCGAAGGCCCGCTCCAAGTCCGCCACGGTCGTGCCGGACAGCGTCGAGTGCATGACGAGCAGGTTCGAGACGCCCGGCTTGTTCTCGGGGTCGAAGCGGATCTCCCTCTCGGTGTCGGTCACGGCGGACTTGATCTTCTTCACGATCCGCTTAGGGTCGTCCATCAGGTCGATCAGGCCGAGATCGGCCGAGATCGACTTCGACATCTTGGCGGTTGGGTCCTGCAAGTCCTGGATCTTGGCGCTGCCCTTGACGATATAGGGCTCGGGGACGACGAAGGTCTCGGGGAAGCGCGCGTTGACCCGCTCGGCGAGGTCGCGGGTCAGCTCCAGGTGCTGGCGCTGGTCCTCGCCCACCGGGACGAGGTTCGCGTCATACAACAGGATGTCGGCGGCCATCAGGATGGGATAGGTGAAGAGGCCGACGTTTGCCGTCTGGCCCTTGGCGACCTTGTCCTTGAACTGCGTCATCCGCGAGGCCTCACCAAAACCGGTGTGGCAGGCCAAGATCCACGCCAGTTCGGTGTGCTCGGGCACCAAGGACTGCGCCATCAGCGTCGAGCGCTGGGGGTCCACCCCGGCCGCGAGATATTGCGCCGCCGTGCGCCGGGTGCGCTCGCGCAGCACGGCGGGGTCGGTCGGGACGGTCAGGGCATGCAGATCGACGACGCCATAGAACGCGTCATACGCATCCTGCAACGACACCCAGTTGACCAGCGCCCCGAGATAGTTGCCGAGGTGCAGCGAATCGGAGGTCGGCTGCATCGCGGAAAAGATGCGCTGGCGGCGCGCAGGAGTCGCAGTGTCGGTGGGCATGACGCGATTGTGTCAGCCCTCCGCGGCGCTGCCCAAACGGATTCCCCGCCCTCCCTAGACTGGCGCGATGGATCGTGAGGCAGCCTTCGAGGAGCACTTCGGCACCCGGCCGGAGGGGGCCTGGGCTGCCCCCGGCCGCGTGAATCTCATCGGCGAGCACACGGACTACAACGGCGGGCTGGCCCTGCCGATCGCCCTCCCCCAGCGGACCTATGCGATGGCGGCGCGGCGCGCCGACGATCGCCTGCGGGTCATGAGTATGCAGACCCGCGAGGTCGTCGAGATCGATGCTGCCGAGATCGCCCCCGGTCGGCCGGCCGGCTGGGCGTCCTATGTCGCCGGCGTGTTGTGGGCCGTGCGTGCCGCCGGCCACCGCGTCGGTGGGCTCGATCTGCTCATCGACGGCCGGGTTCCGCTCGGGGCCGGTCTGTCGAGTTCGGCGGCCATCGAGTGTGCGACCGGCGCCGCGCTAAGCGGTCTGTACGGCCTGGGGCTCCTGGACACCGAGGCCGGCCGGCGCCAACTGGCGACGATCTGCCGCCGCGCGGAGAACGAGATCGCGCTCGCGCCCACCGGCGGGATGGACCAGTCGGCCTCACTGCTGGCCCAGTCGGAGCACGCCCTACTCCTGGACTGCCGCGACGGCAGCACGCGCCAGGTGCCCTTCGAGATCGAGCGCGACGGGCTGGTCCTGCTGGTCATCGACACGCGCGCCCACCACGCGCTCGTCGATGGGCAGTATGGCGCCCGGCGCGCCTCCTGCGAGCGGGCCGCCGCCGCCTTGGGGTTGCCGAGCCTGCGCGAGGTCGATCCCGCCCGGCTGGACGCGGTTCTCGCCGATCTGGTCGGCCTCCTCGCCGGCGACGGACCGGAGCCGCCCGAGGTGGTGGTGCGTCGGGTGCGCCATGTGGTGACGGAGATCGAGCGGGTGCAGGAGTGCGCCGCGGCCATGACGGCCCGGGACTGGGAGGGTGTCGGGCGGCTCTTCGCGGCCAGCCACGCCTCCCTGCGCGACGACTTCGAGGTCTCGTGCCTCGAATTGGACCTGGCGTGTTCGGTCGCCCAGGATCAGGGCGCCCTCGGTGCCCGGATGACCGGTGGCGGCTTCGGCGGCTCGGCGATCGCCCTGGTGCCCGAGGCAGTGGCCGGGCCGGTGCAGGCCGCGGTGACCGAGGCGTTCGCCGCCGCCGGCTTGACCGCCCCCTCGATCTTCGCGGCGCACGCAGCGCCCGGCGCCGGCTGAGCGACCCTGGCGCTCGCCCGCACCGTGAACGGGCTCCCCCCTTGGCCAGTGCGGACGGAAGGGGCACCGCCGAGGCGATGGCACAATTAGGCAAGTGACCTCGGCCTCTCCCAGCCTTCCGCAGTTCTGTCCCGCCCCGGACATCCTTGATGACCTCGAACTGTTGCGTGTCGGCGCCTTCGCTCCGCAGCACGACGTGCGCCCGGACGGCGCGCTTGAGGTGCACGTCCCCGCCGAGATCGCCGCCACCGCCCGCGCCGCCGGTGGGGTGGAGATCGTCGACCCCGAGGGTGTGCCATTGGTGCGCTTCGAGGCCACCGGCCGCGATTGCGAGTGCGGCGGCCTGGTGCTCGCGAGCGCACCGACCTGGATCGGCAAGCCCTCGCCGCGCACCTTCGAGCGCTTCTATCTCGCGCCCGGCTCCGTGAGCGCTCCCGACCTGGTCGCCGTCGTCGTGGACCGGCCCTTGAGCACCGAGGACCTGCTCGAGATCGCCGCCACGGCAGGTCATCGCCCCCTGTGCTTTCTGGTGCTCGCCGGACCGACCCTGGCCGCCCACGCCACCGGTGTCGCCCTGATCCGCTCGGCCCTGGCCGCCACCGCCCGGATGGGGCGCGGCGATGTCATCGCGATCCCGCTGGATCGCCGCACCTCGCGGGCAAAGCGGGAGGCGGTGCTCGCGGCATACACCAGCGGGGAGGTGATCAACCTGCCCCCACGGCATACCGGCGAGCACCGGCACGGACTCGTGTTGTTCTTCACCGGCCTGTCCGGCTCCGGCAAGTCCACCGTCGCCCGCAGCGTGCGCGACGCCATCGTCGAGGACGGCGCCCGCAGCGTCACCCTCCTCGACGGCGACCTGGTCCGGCGCCACCTGTCCGCCGGTCTCGGCTTCTCCGCCGCCGACCGGGAGACGAATATCCGCCGGATCGGGTGGGTGGGCGCCGAGATCTCCCGGCACGGCGGAGTCGCCATCTGCTCTCCCATCGCCCCCTTCGCCAGCACCCGTGACGCGGTGCGCGACATGGTCACCGAGGCGGGCGGCGACTTCCTGCTGATCCACATCTCCACTCCGCTCGCCGAGTGCGAGCGGCGGGACCGCAAGGGCTTGTATGCCAAGGCGCGGCGCGGGGAGATCCCGGAGTTCACGGGCATCAGCAGCCCGTATGAGGACCCGACCGACGCCGACCTGGCGATCGACACGACCGGCATCAGCGTGGAAGCGGCCGTCGAGCAGGTGCTCGATCTGTTGCGCTCGCGGGGCCACCTGACATCGGAAGAGGTGCTGGAATGGGCGATCTGATCACCGCCGACACCCCGGGACTGCTGGCTGTCGCGTTCCTCGTCGGCATCGTCATCGGCCTGACCGGCATGGGCGGCGGCGCGTTGATGACGCCGGCGCTGATCTTCCTCGGCATCCCCCCGACGGCGGCCGTCGCCAACGACCTCGTCGCGGCCGCGGTGAACAAATCCGTGGGCGCCGCAGTGCACTACAAGCACGGCTCCCCCAACCTGCGGCTGGCCATGTGGCTGATCCTCGGATCGGTGCCGACGGCATTCGCTGGGGCGTGGATCATCGCCGCGACGGGCGAACCGGAGGATCAGCAGGCGTTCGTCAAGAAGGCCATCGGCGTGGCGCTGCTGCTCGCCGCCTCCACGTTGACGATGCGCATCTATCTGGAGATGCGCCGCGGCGACTACACCGACGACGGCCGGCCGGACCCGGCCGTGCGGCCGCTGCCGACCTTCCTGGTCGGCGCGCTCGGCGGCCTGCTGGTCGGCCTGACCAGCGTCGGCTCCGGGTCGCTGATCATGATCAGCCTGCTGCTGCTCTATCCCACCCTGTCGGCGCGGCGGCTCGTCGGGACCGACCTGGTCCAGGCCATCCCCCTGGTGCTCTCGGCGGCCATCTCGCACGTCATGGTCTCGGGAATGGACTGGGCGATCCTGCTGCCGCTGATCATTGGCGGCAGCCCAGGAACCTTCCTCGGCGCCCGGCTGGCAGGTTTCGTCTCGCAGTCGATCCTGCGCCGCGGCATCGCGATCGTGCTCGCCCTCACCGGTCTCGGGCTCCTGAAGGTGCCGCCGGTGTGGGTGGGGATCATCGGCGCGGCAATGGCGATCCTGGGGCCCGTCGTGTGGGGGCTGATCAAGCACGCCCACGGCCGTCGGGCCTTCATCCACGTGCCCATCGGGCGGCGCGAACCCAAGCCCTCCCCCGTCACCGTCCCGCCCGATGAGGACCTGCGCTGAGCGCACCTCTTTGCTGCTTCCACCCTCCCGCCATCTCACGAAAGAGAGCGTTGTGACTGACGCACGCACCGACGGCCAACTCGCCGCCGACCTGGCCCGCGAGGCCGGGGACATCCTGCTGACCATCCGCGCGGACTTCCCGCAGGACGGTGACCCCAAGGACCTCAAGAGCGCGGGGGACCTCGGCTCCCACGACTTCCTCATGGCCGCGCTGGCGCAGGCCCGCCCCCAGGACGCCGTGCTCTCCGAGGAGGGCGCCGACGACAAGGCCCGCCTGAGCGCCGAACGCGTCTGGATCGTCGACCCGCTCGACGGCACCCGCGAGTTCTCCGAGCGGCCGCGTGACGACTGGGCCGTGCATGTGGCGTTGTGGGAGAAGGGCAAACTCACCGAAGGCGCCGTCGCGATGCCGGCCCGCGGCGTCGTGCACTCCACCGTGGCTCCCCCGCCCCTGCCCGAGCCCCACGACGGACCGGTCCGCCTGGCCGTCAGCCGGTCCCGTCCCCCGGCGTGGCTGCCCGCCCTCGTCGCGGCGCTCAGCGCCGACCTGGTGCCGATGGGTTCCGCGGGGGTCAAGGCGATGTCGGTCCTCGACGGGACGGCCGATGCCTATGTGCATGCCGGCGGGCAGTATGAATGGGATTCGGCTGCGCCGGTCGTCGTCGCCGCCGCCGCGGGACTGCATACGAGCCGGATCGACGGATCGCCGTTGGTGTACAACCAGGACAACGTCCTGCTGCCCGATCTGGTCGTATGCCGCCCCGAGCTCGCCGAGCGCGTGCTCGCCGCGGTCGAGGCGATCGAGTTCTGACGGGTCTCAGCCGGCGGCCTGCGGCCGGGCGGCCGCGACGATGACATCGAGGGCCGGCACCAGCAGGCGTGCCATTTCTTCGTATGCCGTGAACGCCAGGCCGTAGGGGTCCGGCAGGTCGCGGGCCTGGACGGTCTCGCGGCGGGTCGCGAGGTCGCGGATGAGCTCCCGCCAGGCGGCGGGATCGGGCCCGGGCCGGCGGCCGGAGGCGTCCAGCAGGGCGGTGAATTCGAGGATGGTGAAACACCGCTTCAACGCTGCCGGGGTCTCCTCGAGGAGGGCGCGGCGGTGGTCCTTGGTGGCGGTCAGGATGAGATCGGTCTCGCGGGCCACGGCCGACGCGGCGAACCGTCCCTGGTGGGTGTCTAGCGAGATCCCGTAGCGCGCGCCGATGGCGTGGTTCTCGGGTGGCACGACGAGATCCGAGTGCCACCCCACCCCCGCGCTGGCGACGGCGAAGGCGGCACTGTCGAGGTGCGCCGCCAAATAGTGGTGCGCGAACGCCGACCGGCAGACGTTTCCGGTGCACACCACCAGGATGCGAAGCGGCCCCTGCGGCCCACTCACCACTGCCCCCCACTCGCCGTTAGCTCATTCGACCCGATCGGGTCTCGTCGACGGCCGTCGCCCCGGCTGCGGGACCTGGACTGACGCCGTCGGACTCTTGGACAGGTCGGCGCGTGGGCGCGGCTGCCTTGGCCGCCGACTGCTCCTTGGGCCCGTAGCCGTAGCCGGCGTAGTAGCCGTAGTTGCCGTAGCCATAACCACGGGCATTGGAGTCGGCCTTGTTGATGATCACGCCGAGCACATGGCCGTTCACCTGCTCCAGCTGGGTCAGTGAGGCGTGCAGCTCGGAGTCGAGGGTCTTGCCGCCGGTGATGACGACCAGGGCCCCGTCGGCATTGGCGGTCAGCACCGCTGCGTCCGTGACGGGCAGGAGCGGCGGGGCGTCGATAACGACGACGTAGTCCTCCCGCAGCGAATTGAGCAGTTGCTTCATGCTATTGGACCCGAGGAGTTCGCTGGGGTTCGGCGGGATACTACCCGCGCCGACGAGAAGCAACGACGGGGCCCGGCTGGTTTGCTGCGAAACCTCCTCCAGAGTGGCCTTCCCCGTCAGCAGGTCGGTGAGACCGGCGCCCTCGGCGAGACCGAACGATTCAGCGACGACCGGCCGGCGCAGGTCGCCATCGAGCAAGATAACCGGGCTCCCGGCCTCGGCTAGGGCGACCGCGAGGTTCGAGGCAACAGTGGACTTGCCATCGCCGGGAAGCGGACTGGTCACGACGATCACCCGCGGCGGATCGTCGATGTCCATAAATTGCAGGTTTGTGCGGATCTTGAAGAACGACTCGGCGGCGGAGATGCGCCTGCCATCCCGCGGGCCGCTCACCACGATGGGGATCAACTCGCCGCGCGTTCGCGCGAGGGCGGGACTCTGAGGAATGACGCCCGCAACGGTCACCCCGAAGTCTCGCGTCACCGTTTCGACGTCGCGGATGCGGCGATCAAGTTGACTGCGTAGCACCGCGTAGGCCGACCCAAGGAGCCCTCCTAGGACGACTCCAAGTGCCAGGTTGCGCCTCGGATTGGGCGAGACGGGCGCGGTCGGTATGGCTGCTGGCTCAACCGGCTCGAGTCGAATCGTCTTGCCCGTGTCCTGCGGGTCTTCTATCTCTTTGATTCGGTCGGCAAGCACGCTCACCCAGGTGTCTGCAAGCTGCTGCGCGATGGTCGGACTCCCCGCAGTGGCTCGGATCCGCAAGCTCACTGTGTCAGGGGGCGTAGTAACGGTGATGTTCTGGACGAGCGCGTCGGGCGTCGTAGATAACCCGAGTTTGTCGATTACTCCTTGAGCCGTGACACGTCCCCTGGCAACATCGGCGTAGGACACGGCTCTCGACTTGGACAGCACATCGCCATAGGAGAGATTCCCACCCGACTCACCAGAGAAGACGAGCGGGGGGGTGACCACCATGCCCGTAGCGTCCGCCGCGTAGACACGGGGCGAAAAGATGGTGAAGAACCAAGCCGCGAGGCCACCAAGAACCACTGACGCTACGATGGCCCGCCAATGCATGCGAGCAATCCGCAGATAGTCGCGCAACTCCATTGGGTTCCTCGATTCGATGCATCATTGGTCAGCCGCGGTAGTATACCCACTGCTGAATCGCCCCGGCGTGACCCGTCCCGGCGAGTCCGGAGACCTGATCCGTTGGAAGGATGTAGGTCATGGGACGTCCGTCGAAGTACTCCCAGGAGTTTCGGGAGCGTGCTGTCCGGCTGGTGCTGGAGCAGCGGGATGAGTACCCGAGTGAGTTCGAGACCATCCGGTCGGTGGCAGCCAAGTTGGGGATCGGTTCCCCGGAGACGCTGCGCAAGTGGATGCGTCGTTCGGAGATCGACTCGGGGTCACGGCCGGGGATGACCACGGCCGAACACGAGCAGGTCAAGGCTCTCAAGCGTGAGGTCGCCGAGCTTCGTCGCGCGAACGAGATCCTGAAGGCTGCCTCAACTTTCTTCGCGTCAATGTCAAAGTGATCGTGCCCGATCGGGGTTCGCTCGTTTCTTCGCTGCCCCGGGTTACGAACGGCACTCGGTGGCTTCTCTCCGATGTGCGGCCTCGGTCGGGCGCCCTGTCGGCAGCGGGTGCGTGGCTTGATAGGAGCCTGCCTGCGAGTTTCGCGCTGAATTGAGGCGTGCCCGCCTCGCTGCCGACAGGGCGCCCGAATAGCCCGTCGACGTAGGAGGTCCCTGGATCGTCGTGATCGGCACCGACTCGCACAAGCGCACCCACACGGTCGTGGCGCTCGACGAAGTCGGCAGAAGACTCGGCACCAAGACGGTCCGGACCAACGCCGAGGGCCACCTCGCGCTGGTCGAGTGGGCCACACAGTTCGCCGACCACGACGAGCACGGCGTCAGGTTCGCCTTGGAGGACTGCCGCCACCTCACCCGCCGGCTGGAATCCGACCTCTTGGCTGCGGGTCAACGCGTGCTGCGGGTGCCGACTCGGCTCATGGCCGGTGCTCGCCGCAGCAGCCGCGAACCTGGTAAGTCCGACCCGATCGACGCCGAGGCCGTAGCCCTGGCTGCGCTACGTCACCCCGACCTTCCCGTCGCTGAGCTGGACGGACCTGCGCGTGAGGTCAAGCTTCTGTCTGATCACCGTCATGACCTGGTGGTTCAGCGGTCCCGCATCGCTCAACAGGTTCGCTGGCACCTCCACGAGCTGGACCCGGACCTGATGATCCCCAGCCGCGGCCTGCGACGCCAGAAGGTCGTACGTGAGCTGCTGGCGGAACTGGAACGCTTCGACGGCGTCATGGCCAGGCTTGCCCGGCGACACCTGCTGCGCTGCCAGGAGCTGACTACACAGATCAACGACCTCGAGCGAGAGTTGCGGGACCTGGTTCGTCGGCTCGCTCCCTCGCTACTTGAGATCCCCGGCTCCGGCGTGCTGTCCGCAGCCGTGATCGTCGGCGAGACAGCCGGAGTGCACCGCTTCCGCGACAAGGACGCCTACGCCCGCTTCACAGGCACAGCGCCGGTGCCGGTCTGGTCGGGATCCAGCGCGGGCAAGGTTCGGCTCAACCGAGGCGGCAATCGGTCCGTCAACTGCGCCCTGCACATGATCGCCGTGACCCAGGCCCGCGGCGTCGGGCCGGGCCGGCCCTACCTCGACAAGCAGTTGGCCCGCGGCAAGGACCGCGTAGCCGCCCTGAGGCTGTTGCGCCGGCGCCTTTCCGATGTCGTCTTTGCGGCTCTTCGCGCCGACCTACGTGCAGCCCAGCAGCCCGCCGCGTCGCCTGTTCAACTCGCGGCTTGACATAGGAGCATCGCCGAGCTCGACCGGCCCGGGCGATGGTGATCGCCTTTATCACCTGGGGGTGCCCCCGCTTGCGGGGGAGCACAAGGACCACCGGGTCGGTGACGGCTTGCGGTGGGGTGTCGAGCCCTTGTGCGATGTGTTGACCGACCACGGGGTGGTGATCCGGCCCCCGACGTATTACGAGTGGGTCCGCAAGAGCCCCACGAAACGAGCCCTGCGTGATGGCGAGGTCACCGACCTGATCCGAAACGCGCGAGAGAGCATCCGGTTGCTTGCAGCCTTGGGGAGCCGGAAGATGTGGCTGCACCTGCGCCGTAAAGGTCACGACGTGGCTCGTTGCACGATCGAGCGCTTGTACCGCGAGAACGGGTGGGAGGGCGCCCAGTACGGCACGAAGCCGCGCACCACGATCCCGGACCAGGCCGCAGCGCGGCCGGCGGACCTGGTCGAGCGGGACTTCTCCCCGACGCGACCGAATCGGTTGTGGGTGGCTGACTTCACGTAATGGGAAGGCCGTTCTGTCGATGCGACACGAGCGGTGCTGGTCGGCAGGGGTCCCTGAGATTTCACCGATCCGGTCGCAGTCTCAGGTGGTGAGCTGCTTGCAGGTGATCACTCTTCTTGGCTTCATCGACTCGACCGAGGTCTCAACGTAGACGGTGACCCTGCCGGCCAGCTGGGCAGTCCACGGCTTGTGAGATGCCGCGCCTTGAGCGCTTCCATTAGGTCGCCGCCGCTGCCCAGAGCTCCGCCACGAAGAATCCGACGAAGGAGGAAGCATGAGCATCACCTGCGGGATCGACTGGGCCGAGGACCATCACGACATCGCTCTGGTGGACGAGCAGGGCAAGGTCCTCGCCCGCGCCCGGATCGGTGCAGATGTGGCCGGGTACACGGCGCTGGTCGAGTTGATCACGACGAATGGCGGCAGCCCGGAACAGACGGCCGTAGCGATCGAGACGGACAAGAACCTGCTCGTCGTCGCCTTGGCCGGTGCCGGCTTCACCGTCTATCCGATCAATCCTCGAGCCATGGCTCGATATCGGGAGCGGCACGTCCAAGCGGGGAGCAAGTCCGACGCGGGGGACGCGGCCGTATTGGCGCACATCCTGCGCACCGACCAGCACATGCATCGGCCGCTGCCGCGGAACACAGATCTCGCCTTGGCGATCAAGGCGCTGGCGCGCCAGCATCAGGAGGCCATCTGGGCGCTGCACCAGACGACCAGCCGGCTGCGTTCGGTCCTGCTGGAGTTCTATCCCCAAGCGTTGAAGGCGTTCCCGAAACTGACACATCACGCCGCCACGACCATCCTCGGTGCAGCACCCACTCCCGCAGCGGGCTCCAGGCTCACCCGACATCGCGTCGAGGCGCTACTGCGCAAGTGTGGACGCCGCAACGACCCCGCACTGGTCGACCACGTCCTGACCGCATTGAAGGCTCCCACGTTGCGGCAACCCCCGGCCGTCGAGGAAGCCCTCGGGCTGGCGACACGAGGACTGCTCGAGATCATCTCGTCAATGCGGTCCTCGGTCGATGCCCTCGAGGCAGAACTCGCCCGTGAGTTCGGACGGCACCCACTGGCGCCGGTGCTCCGCTCAGCGCCCGGGCTCGGACCCGTACTCGCCGCCCGAGTTCTCGCCGAACTCGGCGATCACCCGGCCCGGTTCACGTCCGTGAAAGGTGTCCGCGCTTTCGCCGGCACCGCCCCCGTCACCAGGGCATCGGGCAAGTCCCACTACGTCAAAGCCAGAAAGGTACGCAACAAACGACTCAACGACGCCTGTCACTGGTGGGCCTTCAGCGCACTGACCTGGTCCCCCGGCGCCCGCGCCCACTACGACCGCCGCCGCGCCGCCGGCGACCACCACAACGCCGCCCTACGCAACCTCGCCAACAAGCTCATCGGACGCATGTGGTGGTGCCTCAGCCACAACCAGCCCTGGGACGAAGACGCCGCCTGGCCCGACCTCATCCCAGCCGCCGCTTGACAACTGACTCGCGTGGGATGTCTATGTGCCGACGTGGGTTGATTCCCGAAGCGTGCCAACTGGTGTTGCAGGCGGCGGCGATCGGTGCCGATGGTCGGGTCATGGTGCTGGATATGGGCGTTCCAGTGAAGATTCTCGACGTGGCCAATACGCTGATCACGCAATATGGCAAGCGGAATATCGATGTCGTTTTCACCGGCCTACGGCCTGGAGAGAAACTGACCGAAGAACTCTTCGATACTCAGGAGAAGGCGTCTCCCAGCAGCCACCCGTTAGTCACCCACGTTGGTGTCGCGGCCATCTCCCCCGATGACGTCCGCCAGGATTTCGAGGCCCAAGCGGATGCGCTGGCCTGGCTGCGCCGATGCGCCGTGTCGAGCGGGACGTCCGCGTAGCGGACGCCCACAAAAGAGTGCCGGTCGAACACAACTCCGTGTCCGACCGGCGCTCTTGTGTGCGCGGCAGCTGTCAGCCCTTGGTGCGCACCTCGCGGGAGATGTCGGGCTCATCCCGACGATCAACACGTAGGTCGCGCCCGCGATGATGGCACCGACGATCGGCGCGACCCAGAAGAGCCAGAGCTGGCCGCGCCCCGGCGCCATTGAAGAAGGCCACTGCGGTCGAGCGGGCCGAGTTGACGGAGGTGTTGCTGATCGGGATCGAGATCAGGTGGATCAGCGGTCAGGCCGAGACCGATCGCGATCGGGGCGAAGCCCTTGGGCGCCCGCCCATCGGTCGCGCCCATGATGATGTAAAGGAAGAAGGCCGTCAGCACGGCCTCAGCGAATGGCCAGCCCGATGGTGACTGCGGCATTGAAGTGGGCACCCGAGACGTGGCCGACGGCGTAGGCCATCGTGAGCACGGTCAGGCCGAAAGCGAGGGCGACACCGACGAAGCCGATGCCCAACTGGATGTTCTTGCCCGGTCCGCCGAGGCGGAGGGCGGCGAAGATGGCACTGCCACATCCTCCGAAGACGAGCCAGAAGGTGCCGAGGAACTCGGCTCCCAGCCGCATCGGCAGCTTGGGGGTGAGCATGCCGAATCTCCTTGATCAAGAGGGTGGGTGGACCGCGGCGGGCAGACCGCGCGGCGAGGCTGGTCGTCTCGATCCCGCGTCGATGCGATGGTGAGTTACCCAAGCAGTTCAAGTGTAGGGCCGGGCCGCTGAGGAGCCCAGGCGGTTCCCCGCGGGCGTGTCGGGCGAGAGGTCCTCGGGTGGGCGAGATCGTGGCTGCCTCACGCCGTGCGCGTATGGGGGGCCCCCAGGATCTCGTTGGCGTCGTGAGCCCGGCCCTCGTCGAGCCAGAAGGTCGCGGGGTCGCCGGTGGCGCGCGCGGCTGAGGGCGAGCTTGACCCAGTCCTGGATCGGAGCGTCCTTGGTCTGGCAGGCCCGCCAGATGTCGCCGGCTTCGACCGTGTGCTCCATCAGCACCTCGCCGGCCGAGTTGACGACCTGGACAGCGCCAGGCGCGGTCATCTCGAATGTCTTGTCGTGGCTGCCGTATTCCTCGGCCTTCTGCGCCATCAGCCCGACATTGGGGACCGATCCCATCGTCGTGGGGTCGTATGCGCCGTGCGCGCGACAGTCGTCGATGACGGCCTGGTAGACCCCGGCGTACGAGCTGTCGGGGATGGCGGCGAGGGTGTCGGCCTCCTGCCCGTCCGGGCCCCACATGTGCCCGGAGGTGCGGATCATCGCCGGCATTGAAGCGTCGACGATGACATCGCTGGGCACGTGCAGGTTGGTGATTCCCTTGTCGGAGTTGACCATCGCCAGCCGGGGGCCGTCCGCGAGGCCCTTGTCGAAGGCCGCCTTGATCTCCGAGCCGTTCTTTAGCGTGTCGAGGCCGGCGAGGACCGCAGCCAGTCCACTAGTCCCGTCGAGGCCGGCAGCCCGAAGCTGATCGCTGCATGCCGCGTACACGTCCGCGAAGTAGGCGCGCACGACGTGGCCGAAGATGATCGGGTCGGAGACCTTCATCATGGTGGCCTTCAGATGCACTGAGAAGAGGACGTCCTCAGCCTTGGCGCGCGCGACCTGCTCGGCAAGGAAGCGATCAAGGGCGGCTGCGCTGATGAACGTGCCGTCGACGACGTCGCCTTCGCGGACCTTCAGGTCGGCCGCAGGATCGTTTCGGTGCCGTCGGAGCCGACGTGCTTGATCATCAGCACGTCCGCCGCGGGAAGGGCGACCGACTTCTCGTTGCCGTAGAAGTCGTTGCCGCCCAAGGTTGCGACATTGGTCTTGCTGTTCTGGCTCCAGGCGCCCATCGAGTGCGGGTGTTTGCGTGCGTAGTTCTTCACCGAGGCCGGCGCTCGGCGATCCGAGTTGCCTTCGCGCAGAACCGGATTTACGGCGCTGCCCTCGACCCTGTCGTAGCGGGCCCGCGAGTCGCGCTCGGCGTCGGTCTTCGGCTCGTCCACGTAGCCGGGGAGGTCGATGCCCTTGCCTTGCAGTTCGGCTACCGCTGCCTTGAGCTGCGGCACAGAGGCCGAGATGTTCGGCAGCTTGATGATGTTGGCCTCCGGAGTGGTGGCAAGCTCGCCCAGCTCGGCCAGGGCGTCGGCCTCGCGCTGGCCCTCGGGCAGCAGATCCGAGAACGCCGCCACGATCCGAGCCGCCAACGAGATGTCGCGCGTCTCCACCTGGACCCCAGCAGCGCCGGCGAACGCCTCGATGACCGGGAGGAATGAGTACGTCGCCAGAAGTGGGCAGTGTCATAGCGTCCAAGCAACCCACCCCGCGTGAGGGTGTCTGACGTGGAGGATGCTGTGGCTGGGACTCGACGGATGCTGACTGCGTCGGATCGGGCGGAGATCGCGACCGGTCTCAAGGCTGGCTGGACAGCGACTCAGATCGCGAAGAGCATCGGCCGGGTGACCTCGGTCGTCACGCGGGAGATCGCGAGGAACTCGACCAAGACGCGCGGCTACCAGATGGTCGCCGCGGACGTCGCCGCCGAGAAGCGTCGGTCCCGGCCGCAGGCCCGTAAGGTCGAGATGGACGCGGTGCTCAAGACCCGGGTGTTGGCGGACCTGAAGCAGTCCCGCACTCCGCGGCAGATCGCCGGCCGGTTGACGCTCGAGGCGAACGACGCCAGCGTGGAGCTCATGAAGGGTTCCACGCCGGCCGAGGGCAAGACCGTCTCGCACGAGGCGATCTACCAGTTCATCTATGCCATGCCCCGCGGCGAGCTCGTCAAGAACGGCATCTTCCTGCGGCGCAAGCAGACCCGGCGCCGGCCCCGGAAAGCCGCTGGTCAGCGGGGTGCGCCGATAATCGGGATGGTCTCCATCGACGAACGCGACCCCGAGGCTGTGGATCGACGGGTCCCAGGTCACTGGGGAGGAGACCTGATCATCGGCAAGAACGGCAAGAGTGCCGCGGTCACCCTCGTGGAGCGGACCTCGCGCTACCTGGCGATCCTGGCGCTGCCCGAGGGCAAGGACAGTGCCGGTGTCGCCGACGTCCTGATCGATCACTGCACCGAGCTGCCCGCGATGATGCGCAAGTCCCTCACCTGGGACCAGGGCTCGGAGATGGCCCGGCACGCCGCCCTGACCCTGGCAACCGACCTGCCGGTCTACTTCGCCGACCCGCACGCCCCGTGGCAGCGCCCCAGCAACGAAAACACCAACGGCCTGATCCGCGAGTACCTGCCCAAGGGCGAAGTCATCCCCACCCACCAGCCCTACCTGACCGCGATCGCCGAAGAACTCAACGAACGACCCCGAGCCAGCCTCGGCTACCTCACCCCGCGGGAATCCTTCGAACCTGAGTCACTCACCCGTTGCCACGACGGCTTGACACCGCCGTGGGGCTTCGTCGGTGAGGGTGTAGATGATTTTGGCCATGCCTACGGCAACTCCTTCGAAGCGGGTGGCGCGTGGCGCGCCGTCAACGGTCAGGATATCGGCGGTTGTTCTGTCCTAAGAAATGAGTACGCCTGGAGGATGCTCCGTCCTCAACGCTGACCGTGTAGATTCTTCCCTCGTTCAAAGGTCCTCCCGCAGGAGACATCTACATGTGGTCGCGGAGCGTCATCGCCCGGGTGGGTCGATCGGCTCCGAGCTGTGCCGGATCGCCCGCTTCAGCCCGGAGAAGCTCTACCTCCTCGACCGTGACGAGTCGGCGCTGCACGCGGCCCAGATCTCGGTCACGGGGGATTGGCGTGCTCGACGACGACAACGTCGTCCTCGCGGACATCCGGGACGCGAAGCGGATGTACGAGGTCATGGAGCAGACGCGTCCGGACGTGGTCTTCCACGCTGCTGCGCTCAAGCACCTTCCTCTGCTCGAGCAGTACCCCATGGAGGCCTGGAAGACCAACGTCGTCGGCACGCTCAACGTGCTCCGCGCCGCGCAGGCGGTGGGTGTCGAGACCTTCGTCAACGTCTCGACGGATAAGGCGGCGAACCCGACCTGCGTCCTCGGGTACAGCAAGCGCATCACCGAGCGGCTGACGGCCTCCTTCGCCGACCGTGACGAGCACACCTACGTCAGCGTCCGCTTCGGCAACGTCCTCGGCTCCCGCGGGTCGGTCATCACGGCCTTCACCGCGCAGATCGAGCAGGGCGGCCCGGTGACGGTGACCCACCCGGACGTCGAGCGCTACTTCATGCTCATCCCCGAGGCCTGCCAGCTCGTCCTGCAGTCAGCGGCGATCGGCCGCGACGGCGAGGTCATGGTCCTCGAGATGGGCAACCCGGTGAAGATCGACGACGTCGCCAAGACCCTCATCAGCAAGTCGGGCCGCAGGGACGTCGAGATCGCCTATACCGGCCTTCGAGCGGGCGAGAAGATGTCGGAGGAGCTCTTCACCCCTGGCGAGTCGATCAAGGGGACAGCCCACGAGCTTGTCTCAAGCGTCGACGTGCCGCGCCTGGAGCCCGGCATCGTGGACACCACCACCCACCCCTCCCCCGAGGCCTCCGCTGAGTGGATGCGCTGCGCGGCGATCTCCGGGGCCGACGTCACGTATGCCTCCCCCAGCTCGGAGGTCGCGTCGTGACGGAGCGGATCTACCTCTCGAAGGCAGAGGTCACCGAGGTCGAGGAGCGGTACGTCCTCGACGCCCTGCGCTCCGGCTGGATCGCGCCGCTCGGGCCGCACGTCGATGCCTTCGAGGCTGAGGTCGCCGAGCGCGTCGGGGTCGAGCACGCGCTGGCGCTGTCCTCCGGCACCGCCGCGCTGCACCTCGCACTGCTCCACCTCGGCGCCCGGCCTGGTACCGCGGTCCTGTGCTCGTCGATGACCTTCGCCGCCACGGCCAACGCGGTCCACTACACCGGGGCGGAGCCGGTCTTCGTCGACTCCCAGGCGAGCGACGGCAACGTCGATGCCGAGCTGATGCTCGAGGCTGCCCGCACCCTGCGGGACGAAGGGGTGGAGGTCGTCGCGGCCGTCCCGGTGGATCTCTTCGGGCGGGCCTGCGACTACGACGTCCTCGAGCCCGGGTTGGCCGAGCTGGGCATCCCCCTCCTCGAGGACGCCGCAGAGGCGCTCGGCGCGACCTACGAAGGACGTGGGGCCGGGTCCTTCGGAGCCGCGGCGGCCCTGTCCTTCAACGGCAACAAGATCATGACGACCTCCGGCGGCGGCATGCTGCTCAGCGACGACGAGGAGCTGATCTCGCACGCCCGCAAGCTCTCCACGCAGGCCCGGGAGCCGGTGCCGTGGTACGAGCACACTGAGGTGGGGTACAACTACCGGCTCTCCAACATCCTCGCCGCCCTGGGTCGCGGTCAGCTGAGCCGGCTCGACGAGTTGATCGCCCGGCGCCGCGAGATCCGCGCCCGGTACGCCGAGACGCTGGGGTCGCTCGACGGGGTGCGCTTCCTCTTCGACGACGACCCGGATAGCACGGACAACTGTTGGCTCACCACCCTGGTGGTTGAGGAGCGAGGAACGAGCCGGGAAACCACGACTGCCGACCACATCGTGTATGCCATGTCCGCTCAGGACATCGAGGTCCGCCACCTCTGGAGGCCGATGCACCTGCAGCCCGTGTACTCCGGCGCCCGGGCCTTTGGCGGAGCGGTGAGCGAGGGCCTCTTCGCCTCGGGGATCACCCTCCCCTCCGGCGCGGGCCTCAACGATGTCGAGGTCGATCGCGTCATCGAGACGCTCATGGGGGTGCTCGCGTGAGCTACCGCGGCAAGCGCCTGCTCGATCTCGTCCTCGCCGGGCCGGCGTTCGTCCTCTCACTGCCGGTCCAGGCGCTCACCGCCCTTGCCGTGCGGGTGACAATGGGCTCCCCGGTGCTCTTCCGGCAACAGCGACCGGGACTGCACGGCGAACCCTTCGAGATGGTGAAGTTCCGGACGATGCTTGTCCCGGACCCCGAGCGCGGCCTGGTCACCGACGCCGACCGCATGACGCGCGTTGGGGCCTTCCTGCGCAGCACCAGCCTCGACGAGCTGCCCACGCTGTGGAACATCGTCAGGGGTGATATGAGCGTGGTCGGTCCCCGCCCGTTGCTCATGCAGTACCTCGACCGGTACACCCCGGAGCAGGCGCGCCGGCACGAGGTTCGTCCGGGCCTCACCGGACTCGCGCAGGTCAACGGGCGCAACGCCATCTCCTGGGAGGAAAAGTTCGCCTACGACGTCGAGTACGTCGACAACCACTCTCTGGTCGGCGACCTGCGGATCATCCGCGACACCGTGCTCCAGGTCGTCCGGCGCCACGGGATCTCTGCGGAGGATGCCCCCACGATGCCGGAATTCCTCGGATCGGAGCGAGCCTCGTGAGAGACCTCGTCATCATCGGCGCGGGCGGCTTCGGCCGCGAGACCATCGACACGGTCCGGGCGATCAACGAGATCGTTCCCACATGGCGACTGCTCGGTGTCGTCGATGACGCACTCTCTCCTAACAACGAGTCCCGCCTCGCTGCCCTTGGCGTCGCCTACCTCGGACCTCTGGGATCGGTCCCAGACGATGCAGCGGTCGCCATCGCGGTCGGCTCGCCGAGTACCCGGGCTGCCATCCTTCAGCGGCTGGACGGCGGTTTCGACTTCCCTGCGCTGGTCCACCCGTCAACGACCATCGGTAGCGCATTCAGCCACGGGGTCGGTCTCATCACCCTGGCCGGGGTCTCGATCGGGACGAATGTCCGGGTCGGGGACCACGTCCACCTCAATGCGCACGCTGTGATCGGGCATGACACTGTGGCTTCGGATTTTGTGAGCATCAATCCCAACGCCACAGTCTCCGGTGCCGTGCAGATCGGGGAAGGGGTCCTCGTTGGGGCAGCCTCCGTCGTCCTTCAAGGCGTTTCGATCGCTCCACGTGCGACGGTTGGCGCAGGGGCATGCGTGGTGAAGGACGTCGGATCCCACCGCACGGTCAAGGGAGTGCCAGCACGGTGAAGATCGGATTCGTCACACAGTGGTACCCGCCTGAGACCGGGACGGCAGTCCCTCGCGCCATTGCGCAAGGCCTGGGCATTCTCGGTCACGAGGTTCATGTGCTCACTGGGATCCCCAACTACCCCGCTGGGCGCGTTTACGAGGGCTACAGGGTGCGGCCGTACTCGAGCGAGCTCGATGGTGACGTCACGGTCCACCGGGCTCCTCTGTACCCGGACCACAGTCGTAGCTCTGCTCGTCGGATGGTCAACTACTTGAGCTTCGCCGTCGGCGCGAGCGCTGTATCACTCACTACCCGGTTTCCAACCCCTGAGGTCTGGCTGACCTACAGCTCTCCAGCGACTGCCGCGCTCCCGGCCATGCTCCCCCGCCGCCGACAGCGCCCGCACGCCATGATCATCCAGGACCTGTGGCCGGACAGTGTCCTGGGCAGCGCTATGGCGACCGGCTTTGTCACGCGAGCTCTCGGTCGCCCCCTGGCGGCCCTATCCCACGCCACCTATCGTTCCGCGGACAGCATCGGGGTCATCTCCCCTGGCATGCGCGATGTCCTCGTCGGCCGAGGTATCCAGCCTGATCGGATCCTCGACACGCCGAACTGGGTCGCGGATCAGCACACTCCATCGGACGACCGACAGGACTTGCGGCATCGTCTGCAGCTGCGGGACGAGTCAAAAGTGTTCCTGTACGCCGGCAACTTCGGCGAGATGCAGTCCTTGACCACCCTCATCCAGGCGTTCGACGAGGCCTCTCATGCAGACTTGGTGCTCATCGGTGACGGGATGATGCGCGCCGAGGTCGAACGCGTCGCAGCGACGCGGCCGAACGTCCACGTGCTGCCACCCGTACCAGCCGATGATGTGCCCACACTTCAGGCAGCGGCCGATGTGCTCGTCGTGTCCCTCCAGGACACTCCGTTGATGCGGGTCACTATGCCGAGCAAGCTCCAGTCCTCGATGGCCGCGGGGAAGCCGATCTTGGTCCAGGGTGCAGGCGACGTCGCTGCCGTTGTGGAACGTGCTCGCTGCGGTGCCGCCGGACCGCCCGGGTCAACGGAGCTGCGGCGGGCTGTCCAGGGCCTGGCATCCGCCGAGGCCAGCGCACTGGGAGAGATGGCGCGACGGGCCCGGGACTGGTACGAGGCCCACTACTCGGCCGCGTCCGGCGCGGCCCGCGTCGAGAACCTGCTGATCCACGCGATTGAGGAGCACACACGATGACGCAACTTGCGGGGGCCACCGTCACCATCACGGGAGGCACGGGGTCCTTCGGCAGGACGATGGTCCACGACCTCTTGAAGGAAGGGGCCGGGAGGATCCATATCCTCAGCCGTGATGAGGCGAAGCAGGACGAGATGCGCCAGACGCTCGGGGACAGCCGCGTGAAGTTCTTCATTGGCGACGTCCGCGACCGCCACAGCGTCGACTCGGCGATGCAAGGGGTCGACTTCGTCTTCCATGCGGCCGCTCTCAAGCAGGTGCCGAGCTGTGAGTTCTTCCCCGACCAGGCGGTCAAGACGAACGTCGTCGGGAGCCAGAACGTCATCGAATCGGCGCATGCTCACGGCGGACGGT
This sequence comes from Nostocoides vanveenii, assembly GCF_039531165.1. Lineage (NCBI taxonomy): Bacteria > Bacillati > Actinomycetota > Actinomycetes > Micrococcales > Intrasporangiaceae > Nostocoides > Nostocoides vanveenii. Next base: position 83,103 of record NZ_BAAAPN010000017.1, read on the forward strand.
CGGTCGTGTGCCTCAGCACCGACAAGGCGGTCTACCCCGTCAACGCGATGGGCATGAGCAAGGCCCTCATGGAAAAGACTGCCCAGGCCTTCGCCCGCAACCACCCCGGGTCGAAGACCGTGGTGAGCGTAACCCGCTACGGCAACGTCATGTACTCCCGCGGATCGGTCATCCCGCTCTTCATCTCCCAGATCCTCCAGGGCAGGCCCCTGACGATCACCGAGCCCCGGATGACCCGCTTCCTCATGTCGCTCGACGACTCGGTCGACCTCGTCAAGCACGCCTTCTTCCACGCCGAGCCCGGTGACCTCTTCGTCAAGAAGGCCCCCGCCAGCACCGTGGAGACCCTCGCAATCGCGGTGGCAGAACTTATGGGCGTCGAACCAGACCTCCGCAAGATCGGCATGCGCCACGGCGAGAAGATGTGGGAGACCCTCCTCTCCCGCGAGGAGATGATCAAGGCCACCGACCAGGGCGACTACTTCCGGGTGCCTCTCGACGCGCGCTCCCTCGACTACAGCAAGTTCGTCGAGGACGGGGAGGACGAGACCGTGACTGCCGGGGACTACGACTCCAACAACACGGAGCGTCTCGACGTCGAGCAGACCAAAGCCCTGGTCGCGTCCTTGCCCGAGATGCAGGCACTCCTCGGGGGCGGACGATGAAGATCCTCTTGACCGGGGCTCGGGGGTTCCTCGGCTGGCACACACGGCTCCGGCTGCACGCGCTCACCGACCACGAGGTCGTTCCCGTCGGCAGGGACGAATGGTCAGATCTCGGCGCGTTGGTCGCCGACGTCGACGCGGTCGTCCACATCGCTGGGGTCAATCGGGCAGCGACCGACGACGAGGTCGAAGGGGGGAACGTCGGCCTCGCCGAGAACCTCGCGACCGCCATAACCCGGGCGGGCCGTCCCCTTCGTGTCGTCTACGCCAACTCCATCCAGGCCGGCAACGGCACGCCCTACGGGCGGGGCAAAGAGCGCGCGGCTCTGATCCTGCGGGAGGCGACCGAAGGGGTCGGCGGCCACCTCGTCGACGTCCTCCTGCCCAACATCTTCGGTGAGCACGGGCGGCCTAGGTACAACTCCTTCGTGGCGACCTTCGTCGACGCGACGGTGCGAGGAGACGCCCCGACGATCAACGACAACCAGGTGGGGTTGCTCCATGTGCAGGACGCGGCGCAGAGTCTCCTCGACGGACTGACCACCGACGCGGCCACCCTCTCCCCCGAGCCCGAGACCCACGGCGTGCAGGAGGTCTGGGACCTGCTGCAGGAGTTCCACGCGAGCTACGTCCCTGTCGGGGAGATCCCCGACCTGTCCACGAAGTTCCGGATCGACCTCTTCAACACCTACCGCGCGGCCCTCTTCCCTGACCACTACCCGATCAGGCTCACACCGCACAGCGACCCGCGCGGGTCCTTCGTAGAGACCGTCCGCTGCCGTGGTGGCGAGGGCCAGACCTCCTTCTCCACGACTGTCCCCGGCATCACCCGCGGCGAGCACTATCACCTCCACAAGATCGAGCGTTTCGCGGTGATCTCCGGGTCCGGGACGATGGAGCTGCGCAAGATGTTCAGCGACGAGGTGCTCACCTTCCCCGCCACCGGCGAGCAGCCGGTCGCCATCGACATGCCGGTGGGCTGGGTGCACAACATCACCAACACGGGCGAGGACACGTTGCTCACCCAGTTCTGGAGCCACGAGGTCTTCCGTCCCGAGGCCCCCGACACCTTCCCCGAACCGGTCCGCCGGCAACCACCGCAGGAGGCCTGAGCATGAAGGTCATGACCGTCGTCGGCACCCGCCCAGAGCTCATCCGGCTCTCGCGGGTGCTGCACCGACTCGACGCCACCGAGGGCATTGATCACGTCCTCGTGCATACGGGGCAGAACTACGACTACGAGCTCAACCAGGTCTTCTTCGACGACCTCGGCATCCGCAAGCCGGACCACATGCTCGGGGTCGACACCTTGTCCCTGGGTGCCGTGCTCGGCGGCACGCTGATCGCCGTCGAGGGCGTGATCCGCGAGGAGGAGCCGGATGCGCTGCTCGTCCTCGGCGACACGAACTCGTGCATCGCCGCCCTGATGGCCCGCCGGATGAAGGTGCCGGTCTACCACATGGAGGCAGGCAACCGCTGCTTCGACCTCAACGTGCCCGAGGAGACGAACCGGCGGCTCGTCGACCACGTCGCCGACTTCAACCTCGTCTACACCGAGCACGCTCGCCGCAATCTGCTCGCCGAGGGGCTGCACCCGCGCCGCATCCTCAAGACGGGGTCACCGATGCGCGAGGTCCTCGACGCCTACCGAGCACAGATCGACGCGTCGACCGTCCTCGCGGACAAGGGCCTGGACGAAGGGGGCTACTTCCTCGTCAGTGCTCACCGCGAGGAAAACGTCGACTCCCCCGAGCGCCTGCGGATGCTCGTCTCCTGCCTCGCCGCGGTGCACGAGAAGTTCGGCCTCCCGGTCTTCGTGTCGACACACCCGCGCACCCGCAAACGGCTCGAAGCCTTGCCCGACTGGACCGAGCCGGAGGGCATCACCTTCAGCGACCCGCTCGGGTTCCACGACTACAACAAGTTGCAGCTGTCAGCCGCTTGCTGCCTGAGCGACTCCGGAACCATCGCAGAGGAGTCCTCCTTGCTCGGATTCCCAGCGATCACTTTGCGAGACTCGATTGAGCGCCCCGAGGCCCTCGACACCGGAGGAGTCATAATGACCGGGCTCGATCCGGAGGACGTTGTGACCGCGGTAGGCGTGATCATGTTGAGCAACTGCGGACGCAGAGGTGTGGGTTATGTCACACCCGAGGACTATCTCATCCACAATGCCAGTGAGCGAACAGTGAACTTCATCCTTTCCACAGCTCGCCGGCACCATTCTTGGGCGGGGATCAGGCCATGAGAGCGCGTCTCCCCGTCCTCATCGATGCCTCGAATCTTCACACGGGTGGGGGTGTCCAGGTTGCTGCATCATTCCTCAACGAACTGGTCCATCTCGACCCCACCCCCCCCTGGCTGGCTGATGCGACGATCCTCTGCTCAAGCCAGGTGCACGAGAATCTCACGTCCGAGGCGCGACGCATAGCGTGTCGTCACGATGCCACACCCAACCTCTCCTTCTTGAGACCCGCTCGGCGCCCGCAGTTCTCTGTGGCCTTCACCGTCTTCGGTCCCACCTACCGGCCCCGCCTAGCTCGCCGTGAGATCGTTGGCCTCGCTGACCCGATGCTTCCGAACGGATATGCGCCGCCAGAGGCCCTGGTCGGGCGGACTCGTCTCCAGTACTTCAAGACGCTCGTCAAGCGGGCCCGGGCGCGCAAGGTCGACCACGCAGTCGTAGAGTCCCCTGCCTATGGGCACGCACTCGGAACAATAGGCGTCCACCCGCACGAGATCACGGTGGTCCCCAACTCGCCATCGGCCTCCGTCGTGACTGCTAGTCCCCGCGTGAGTAGATGGCCCCTGCCCGAGAGTGGGCGGATCACGCTGATCTACCCGGCTAGGCCGTACCCTCACAAAAACTTTGATTTCCTGGGCCATGTCGCCGAAGCACTCGCCACCAAGGGGCGAGACGTGACGTTCATCACAACTCTGACGGCTGAGGAGTTGACCGCGTACTCACCGGCCACGCAGGCGGCCTGCATCCCAGTAGGGATCGTGACTCAGGCTCAGCTCGGTGAACTCTACCAAGCGGCTCATGCCGTGTTCTTCCCCAGTTTGTTGGAGGTCTCGTCAGCCACTCCACTTGAGGCCCTTTCCCTAGGTATCCCATTGATCGCTGCCGATCGCGATTTTGTCCATGAAACCGCTGGGCAAGCGGCGTGGTACTTCGATCCGCGTGACCCTCACGACGCAGCCAGTGCCATCCTCCGAGCCGTCGCACAGCCGGATGAAGTGAAACGCAAGGTCGAACAGGGACGGCACCTAGTCGACAACCGACCCAACGCCGTCGATCGGGCACTCCGCTACACCGAGCTCATCAACCAACACCTCGACGAGATTGGGCAAGGGCCACGACCTACAGTGGTCGTTGCCCATCCTGCGCAACAGCATTCCTTCCGCACGGCCGAAGCCGTGGCCACTGCGGGCTATCGCCTCCGTTACGTCACGCCGATATACGATCGGCCAGGTTCCCTCACTAATCGGCTGGTGCGGCTGCTTCATGGCGATGCCAGAGCGCGAGCCGCGAGCAGGCGCAGTCAGCGACTCGACGACGACGACGTCGTTCAGATCTACGAGCCGGTAGCGCTGCTGCTGCTGCTGCTGCAACGCTTCCGCCTCAGCCGCATGCCTTTCTTGGTCTGGTTCCGTTTCCTGGTTCTGATCTTCGGCTGGAAACTACGCCGCATTGTTGAGCAGGAATCAGCAGTCGCGCTCATCAGCTATGACACGTTTTCCGCCGGAACCTTTCGACGTCTGAAACAGACCAGTCCGCAGGTCCACCTGATCTTGGACATGTCTGCGCCGGCAGCCCCCTCCGTGGACGATATTCTGGAAAGTTTCGTGGAGAACCACCAAGGCACTAGAGCGGCTGACCTTCTCTCCGAGGAACGTGATGGTTTCTTCTACCAGCAAAACACAAGGTACGCCGCCAGAGAGATCGCTCTAGCCGATCATTTTCTTGCCGCCTCGACGTTCACACAGATGACGCTAAAACTGCAAGGAGTTGACCCCGAACGCATTCATATCTGCCGGTATGGCATCGACACGGATCCGATAGAACCGCTAAAACATGTTCAGTCGCCCAGGCCCTTGAAGGTCGTCTTCCTCGGCACCCTGGCGGCCCGGAAAGGCGTGGCAGACTTCCTGATGGTGGCTAAGGATTTGCAGGCGTCCAACTTTGAGTTCGTCGCAATCGGCGCCCATGATCGGAAGAAAGTGCACGTTCCAGAGGACCTAAATGTGCGCCTTACAGGGCATGTGACACGCCCGGTCGTCAACGACGAATTGGCAACTGCCGACGTGATCGTCTTCCCATCTCTTGCTGACGGCTTCGGGCTCTCCGTGCTTGAGGCAATGCGGAGTGGGGCCACAGCCATCGTCTCAGATCACGCCGGCGTAAGTGACTTGATCGAAGAGGGGGTCAATGGGTTCGTTGTCCACCCCGGCGAGGCGGATCTGATAGAGCACCATCTCAAGACCCTCGAGCGTGACCGACACGTTCTCGCCCGGATGCAGCGAGCAGCCCGCGCTACGGCGCAGGGTCGAACGTGGAACCTCTACCAGCAAGAGTTGAAAGCTGCTCTTGAAAGCATCATTGGGGAGACCCAATGAAGAACAGAGTTCACCTGCACAAGGCACCCCCGTCAGTTACAGCGGGTGAAGGCAGGATGCAGTCAATCCCACAATCCGTCGTTGCCATGCTGCCCGAGTTGCTCATCGCCCTCGCCCTTCTCGGTATGCTCGCCCAAGCTCTCGAGCTAACTTTGCCCGCCGTTTTAATGCGAAACCTCGCGATCGCTATGATCGCCCTTGCCATTTTCCTAGCTGTCCTGAGAGGCGAGCGCCTCGGCGGCGGTAATGGTCTGCCCTTGGCCCTGGCTCTCTTCGCGCTCTGGATCTCCGTTCGAGTCGTCTACGAGGACGGCGCCCAACCCGTCCCGCTGCTGCTCGCGATGTGGCTACCCTTCACCTTTTTCGCGGCTTACACCTCGCGAGCCGCCGGTCAAAGAGTTGCAGCCATCTTCTGTGTCTTCACCGCCGTGGCTGCTACACTTTACCTTTCCACCACCTTATCCATCGGCCTTCGGGGCGGCCTTCTCATCAACGCGATCTTCTACGTCATTCTGGGCCTCCCGTTCATCCTCGCGATCCAGAGCCGGACGATGAGGATGGCAGGGATATTGGTCATTGTGACCGCTGCCGCGGCCTCGAACAAAAGGACCGCCATCGTCGCCCTCAGCGTTGCCTTGTTCATGTATCTACTTACCGAGAACCGAAGAAGCAAGCCAGCTACCACGTTGCGTTTTCGTCCTGGTTTAGCCGCGGGTGGACTCATCCTCGCAGTCATCACACCCTACTGGGTGGGGCTACGGGTTTTTGGCGTAGACATTCTGGCTAAGTTCGCAGACGCTGGGCAGGACGGGGGGTCTGGACGTGCCGAGATTTATTCTTGGGTGTGGAAGCGTCTTGGCGAGGCATCGGCCAACAGGCTTTTCTTCGGACACGGAACAAATGCTGTAGCTCAGGAAACTGGCGGGTTCTCTGCACACAACGACTTCCTGGAGGTCGCCTATGACTACGGGCTGGTCGGGTTTGGCCTATACCTCTTCGTCTACGCATGCCTAATTGCCACACTCATTAAGCTGGTAAGTTCCCGCAATCGCTATGCGGGAGCATGGGCTGCGAGTTTGGGACTATTTGCGACCCTGTCCTCGCTAAGTCATCTCGCGCTCATTCCGACTTACGTCGCCCTACTTGCCGTCTTTTGGGGCTACATTCTGCGAGAAACCGCCGATTCTACCGGTTCAATAGATGGCTCATCAGTGAGACACAATGGGGTTCGACGACATTATGCCTCGCCCCCGAGAAGGAAAAGTATCCATGGTTGATGTTGGCGTCCTCACTTTTCACCGCGCCTCAAATTATGGCGCGGTCCTCCAGACTTGGGCACTGCAGGAGGCCATCTCTGCGCTGGGACATTCCAGCGAGGTAGTCGATTATCGCTCTCCCTTTCTCGAGGCTCATTATCAGCCAGACGGTTGGCGCACGATGTTGTCTCCCCGCAAAATCGGGATTGCGCTACTGCGAAACGGCTACATGCTCGATCGTCGCCCGATCTTCGAGGATTTCGTCCGCCGTGAAATCCCCCTGTCCACGGATGCCTACACTCCTGACACCGTCGAGCACGCCCTCGACAGTTACTCGATCTTCCTTACGGGCAGTGACCAAGTTTGGAATCCGCTCACCGCAGGCTTTGACCCCGCCTACTTCCTAGAGTTCGTCCCGGAGGGCCATCGTAAGCGGGCGTATGCCGCCTCCATCGGACTGGAAGCTATCCCGCACGAACACCAGCCCCGGTTCCAGGAGTTGCTCGCCGACTTCAAGCAGATTTCGGTCCGTGAGTCCACAGGGGCCGCCATTCTCAAGGAGATGTTGGGTGACAGTCCGCCCGTCGTAGCCGACCCAACCCTGCTCGTTGACGCTCCGCGTTGGCGCACACTTGGCGAGCAGGGTCATAACTGGTCAGAGCCCTACACCTTGGTTTATCTCCTCGCTGAGACCCCAGCGATCCTCCGTTACGCACGCAGGCTCGCCAAGAGCCGCGGCAATCGCATCGTCTACGTGAGCCAAAGGCTTTTTCAACCGCGTGGAATGAGGGTTCTTTCCAGGGCGACCGTCTATGACTTCGTCGCCTTATTCGCTGGCGCTGATTCGGTCGTGACAAACTCTTTTCATGGCATGTGCTTCGCACTCAACCTATCCCTAGATCTCCATTTCGATTTTCTTCCTGAACCCGCGCGAGTTAACTCCAGACTAAGGCAGTTGATCGAAGCATACGACATTGACGCCCGGCAAATTCCGCCTGAAGGCCTGCTGCCTCGGACGTCGACCGACATGCAGGTACACATCGGCGAGACCATAGAGCGTGAAAGGACACGCTCTATGAATATCTTGGCACAAATCATCGATGAGAGCTGAACATGCACCAAGTAACAATCGTAACCGCTTTTTTCGATATTGGTCGTGAAAACTTTAGGACCCTCCCTAGATCGTCGGAAGTGTACTTTGAGCACTTTCATTTTTGGGCCCGAATTCAAAACCCTTTGGTCGTATACACGTCTAGACAGTTTCGAGAGCGCATCCTCGAAATCCGTAGTGAATTCGGCTTGGGCGATCTGACGAAGGTATTCGTTATCGATGACCCCTTCGCCATTCAGCCTGAAATATTCGCCCGGATGTCAGAAGTCTCCCGCGACCACTGGTTCCGCGACTTTCGGTTGCTACCCCACGCAACATCGGGCATCGCCGAATATTCATATCTAATGCTGCTTAAGAGTTGGTTTGTCTCTAACGCTGTGAGTCGCGGCGTGACGACCGAAACAGCGGCATGGATTGACTTCGGCTTCAACCACGGTGGGGTCGCCTACCCCCATACCGAAGAGTTCGACTTCGCGTGGCGGTGCGAGAAGGACGAATATGACAAGGTTGTCCTCTTCTCCATGGACGAATACGATGATCGCCCGATATTTGAAATTGTCCGTCGATTGAGCGACTGCCTCATGGGTGCGCAGATCATCATTCCGTCCCGTCGCGCTTCCGAACTCTGGGACGTGAACCGTGAATCGATGCAAACGCTGCTGCGCGTGGGGCTCATAGACGATGACCAACTGATCCAGATGATGTCACTACGTGCCCGCCCCGAGTTGTTCGAGGTCCGTCGCAGCGAGTGGTTCCGGCCGCTTAAGGACGTCAGCGGCGCTGCCCTCACGCTGACCGCCCCCCAGGAGCCGGCCATACCGCTGCGGCCAGTCCGTACTCTTGTGCGCTGGTCCCGCCGGCAGCGGCGCGCTCTGCAATCGTCGGCCCGCCTATACGTCAACCTTGTAAAGGGGCGTCCTTGACAAGGACTGGTGGCGGGCAGAAGCAGAGTCGAGACCGAGCTGCGCGGCGGAACTTCTTGGCTGGCACGCTTGGGTACGTCGTCATCGTCGCACTGTCGTTCGCCGCCCGAACGGTCTTGGTCCGATCCGTCGACGAGGCGCACCTTGGGCTTAACGCGATTGTGCTAAACCTTGTTTCGCTTATTTCGGTTGCCGAGGCCGGGATAGCGACCGCCGCCGCCTTCCGGCTTTATAAGCCACTGTCTCAAGGGGCCCTTAACCAAATAGCAAGTTGGGTATCTGCAGCAAGATCGCTATATCACATTGCTCTCATTGCAATCGGGGCCCTCGGGGCCCTCTCGATATTGGTCTTTGGGATGACTTTCGAGCGGCTGGGATTTGACCTAAGCTACACCGTGGCGGTTGGGGCGATCGCTACCGGGACTGCGCTGTCATCTTGCGTGCTTGCCTCCGAAAAGGTGCTATTGCTCGCCGACCAGAAGGCGCATGTGGTGGTGGCTGCGCAATGCGTCTCCTTTTTTGTGCAGACCGGTGCGCAGGTGATCGCCCTTCTCGTTTTCGACAGTTTCCTCCTCTTCCTTGCGAGTGCAGCTGGCGGAATGCTCCTCTGGAACTGGCTATGTGCACTTTATGTCAGGCGACATTACACGCTTTATGAGCACGCAGTTTGTGTCCACGAAGAGCACAGTCTGCTGCAGCGCGACGTTTTAGACCTCTTGCCCTATAAGATTGGCGCGGTGGGACTAAATGCCACCGACGCAATAATCATCGCTTTAGTCTTGAGTTCCACCCTAGCAGGGATAGTGTCGAACTTCACTCTGATTGTCAACTCGCTTAACGGCGTCCTCATGCAGGGCTTTAATGGAATTGCCGCTTCTATTGGGCTGCACAACGCTGATTCGGATATGCAGCGCCGTAGCGCTGTCTTCTACCAGCTGTCCAGCTTGGGCATGTGGGTTTTCGGCGCCGCGGCCATCTGTTTGACTCTCCTACTTAACCCTTTCGTCGAGTTGTGGATCGGCAGTTCCTACCTCCTAAGTCGGACGGAGGTGGTCGCCCTCGCGGGTGCCTTCTTTGTTACCGGGGCGAACCAGGTCCCCTCGCTGTACCGATCCTCGCTCGGCATCTTCCGGCGGACGCGCTTCGTGCCGGTTATAGCCACCGTCGTGAACCTCGCCCTCTCCGTCGGCCTAGCTCTCTGGATCGGCCTCGTCGGGGTCTTCCTCGGCACGATCCTCGCCCGGGGACTCACGTTTAGCGTGGTCGATCCCTACCTAGTCAGTCGCACGGCGCTGTCGACTCGGTTCCGCGACTATCTCGGCCACTACGCGCATAGCCTCCTTGGGGTCGTCTGCTTGGGCATCGTGCTGAACCTATGGTGGGGTTTCGTATACACCCCGGGCGTTCTGACGTTCATCGCCTGGGGAGGCATCATTGCGACGACAGCTTTTCTCGGCCTTGCACTATGGCTCTCGTTCACGTCCCATTTCCGTCAGATCCTGAGTCGCATATGGGAGCGCTGAGCAGAGATTCGTTCGGCGGATTCAAGTGGTCGTCGTAACGCCTCGAAGAAGGAGTTTGTCGATGGGCGAAGCCGGATGCAGATGACCTAGATCCCGCTCATCGCTTGACGCAAATAATCGTCAACCGGCGACTCCACGGGTCGCTGGGCCACGTCCCGCCCATCGAGTACGAGCACGCCCACTACGCTACCCTCAACCCCGAGCCGCAGCCCGTACGACCTGACTCGTGCCACTTGATGCGCGATTGGCGCTGGAGGCTGACTTTCGGCGATTTCATGGGGTAGTCGTTGGCTGAGTGACACACCCCGAGACTGATGCTCCTATTGCGTGTCAAGCCTTTGGGGAGGGGGAGTTTCAGGCGGCGGCGAGCCAGGCTCTGTAGCGGGTGGCGAGTTCGTCGTTGGGGCGTCTGCCGAGTTCGAGTTCGCCGATTCTGGCGGGCCATACGCCCAGGTGTTGTGCGGCGGCGGTGAGGGTGAGGTTCTTCGCGTGGCGTGCGGGTCGTAGGTCGGAGTAGTCGGGCGCGAGGGTGTGGCCGGCCAGGGCGTGGAAGATCTCTCGCGCGACGGCGCGTTTGAGGGCGCGGAAGACCTCCTTCGTGGTCCACCCGTTGGCCAGGCGGGTGTCGCGGTAGGCGCGGGTTCTCTGGTCGTAGGACATGCGGACTTTGACGATGTGGTGCAGGGCGGCGTTGGCTTGCCGGTCACCGCCGCGGGAGAGGCGATGTTTGTCGGTGCGGCCGGAGGAGACCGGGATCGGCGCCGTTCCGCACAGGGCGGCGAACGAGGCGGAGGTGCGTAGCCGGTCGGGGTTGTCGCCGGCGGTGATCAGCAGCTGGGCGCCGACCGCGGGGCCGACGCCTTTGATGGCCATCAGGGCTGGGTTGGCGCGGGTGGCGCGCCGCAGCATCCGTTCCTCGAGCGCGGTGATCTCGTCCTGGAGGGCGAGGTAGCGTCGCGCGAGGGTCCGCAACGCGTACAGGGTGTCGGCGTCGTCGACGTCATGGATCTGATCGGGGCGGCAATCCCGAAGGGTGGCAATGAGTTTGGTCTCCGGCAGGTCCCGGAAACGGTCCCGCAGGGCGGGGCGGGTGGTGACCAGCAGGGAGCCGATCTGACGCCAGGCGGCTTGTTGTGACTTCACCGCGGAACGGCGCGCGATGGTCAGCGCCCGTAGCGGCTCGATGCTGGGGTTCTTCGGCTCGGT
>NZ_BAAAPN010000018.1:0-36074 GCF_039531165.1 Nostocoides vanveenii
ACTGGTGCTGGAACTTCTACAACACCGACCGCCGCCACAGCGCCGCATCGATGATGTCACCCATCAACTACGAAAACGCTGCCCTCACCCCGAGAGCAGCCGCCTTAAGAGACAACCTCCACGATTCGGGGGGGAACCACAAACGGCCGGATCACCTCCAGCCACTGTGCCCACGGCAGCACGCCATCCATCAACTCCAGGAACTGCTCACGACGCGAAACCCGCCGCCGGTTCCCATACTCGACATCACTCAAACTCAGCTGCTCACCACGCACACAAGAATTCTCCCCGAGCCAGCCCTCCACGTCACCAGGACCGGCCGAGATCACCCGAATAGATCAGCGATTCCTTAACTGACCGGTAGGGGAGTAACAGCGGGCGGTATAGCGCGCGCTTTGACTCCCCTACCGACCGGTAACCCCTGAGAGCAGGGCGGTCACCAGCTGATGCGAGCCGTCCGGCGTGCCCGTCTCGTAGTAGGCCCGCAGGCCGTCCGGGGTCGAGACAACGCAGGCATACCGCAAGGCCACGCCGTATGCCGCCGGCACCGGCCCGGCGACCGCGCGCAACTCGCCGGGGCCCGCCCCGGCTGCCACCCCCGCGCGCTCGAAGAAGTTCTCGGCGGCGCTCGCGCGCCCGTCGTAGAGCGCGAGCCAGCCGTCCGGCGTGCGGAGCACCTCGGTGACCCGCGCGCCGCGCTGGTCCCAGGCACCAGCGGTGGCCTCCAGGGCGGGCCCGGCCAGCGTCCACGCCAGGCCGTCGTCGCTGGTCGCGAACCACGTGCTCATCCGGTCGGCCTCGTCGTCACCTCCGTCGAGGGGATGACGGCAGGCCCACATCAGCCAGCGGCCGTCGATCACCTGGACGACGACGTCCTTCCAGCCCTCCTCGTCATCGCCGGGCAACACGACCGTGCGCGTGCCCTGCGGCAGGTCGGCCACCGTGTCGGCGTCCAGGGCCTCGACCCACCAATGCTTCGACCCCACCGTCGAGCAACTGACATAGAGCCGCCAGCCGCCATCGGGGCGCTTGACCAGGGCCGGCCGTTCCAGCGACGCCGCCCCGAACTCCGCGCTGCTGACCCGCGCGACCTTGGCAAAAGTCAGGCCGCCGTCGGTGCTCTGAGCCAGCACATTCGCCAGCCCCCGGCCCGCGCCCTCGGGTGCCCGCAGGCGATAGGCGAGCCAGACATCCGGGCCGTCGACGACGACCGAGGGTCCCCCGACCCAGTTGCCCGGCCCTGGCGCAGGCGCCGGCACGACCACCTCCGGCGTCGCCGCCGCCAGGCGGCGCAGGAGTTCTTTCGGAGTCAGATCCGTAGTGGGGGGCATGACCCGCGATCGTATCGAGGGGCCACTCCCCCCCCGCCCGTCGGACCGCCCCGGCCGTCGGCGCCCGCAGCCGCCCTTTGGGGCCCGCAGCCGGCCCGGCGGCTGAGCGCCCACAGCCTTCCGCGGAGTCGCCCGGTGGGGCCCGGCCCGCGAGCGAGACTTCGCGTGGTCCTGAAGCGAAGCGGCAGGCGAGCTGCGAAGAGCGAGGCGGCCACGGCATACGGCAGTTACGCTGGACGCCACGGGGATTGATTCGCGCGCCCCGCGCGTTGGATGCGGTGGCGTCGCTGCCGCGGCGTCGTGGGAAGCCGGTGAGGACTGGTCATGCTGTATCTGCTCGGGGTGCTCATCGTCTTCATCGGCGTCGGTGCCTCCATCGCTCTGCACGAGATCGGCCACCTCGTGCCGGCCAAGAAGTTCGGGGTGCGCGTCCCGCAGTACATGGTCGGCTTCGGGCCGACGCTGTGGTCGACCAAGCGCGGCGAGACCGAGTATGGCGTCAAGGCCATCCCGCTCGGCGGCTACATCCGGATGATCGGGATGTTCCCGCCGCGCCCGGGCGACGACCCCGACTCGATCCGCGTCTCCAGCACCGGCCGGTTCACCCAGCTGCGCGACGAGGCCCGCAAGACCAGCCTTGCCGAGGTCCAGCACGGCGATGAAAATCGCGTCTTCTACAAGCTGCCCGCGCGCAAGAAGATCGTCATCATGCTCGGCGGTCCGGTGATGAATCTCCTCATCGCCGTCGCCGTCTTCACCGGCATCTTTACCTTGCACGGCATCACCGAGTCCTCGCCGGTGCTCTACTCGGTCTCCGACTGCGTCGACATCGCCAAGGCCGGTCAGCCCGGCGCGACCACGTGCACGCCTGAGATGCCGAAAGCACCCGCCAATCTCGCGGGCCTGAAGCCCGGCGACCGCATCATCTCCATCAACGGCGTCGCCCTGAAGACCTTCGACGACGCCCGCTCGATCATCCGGTCCAACGCCGGCAAACCGCTCGATGTCGTCCTCGAGCGTGCCGGGCAGACGATCACCGTCCACCCGGTCCCGATGTCGGTGCAGCTGCCGGTCTACGACAAGTACGGCGAACCGAAGAAGGCATCCGACGGCTCCTATGTCACCGAGCAGGCCGGTTTCCTCGGCGCCTCCGGCACCCCCGTCACCGTGCCGCAGCCACTCTCGGCCGTCCCCGGTCTGATCGGCGAGCAGGTATGGCGCACGGCCGGCGTCGTCCTGACCATCCCGCAGAAGATGGTCGGGATCACCAAGGCGGCCTTCGGCGACGGTGAGCGCGACGCCAATGGCCCCATCTCCGTCGTCGGTGTCGGCCGAGTCGCCGGCGAGGTCGCCGACGCGCACGAGATCAGCACGGGCGACAAGGGGGTCATGCTGGTCGCGCTGCTCGGCTCGCTCAACCTCGCGCTCTTCGTCTTCAATCTCATCCCGCTGCTGCCGCTGGACGGCGGCCACGTCGCCGGCGCCCTGTGGGAGGGCATCAAGCGCCGGGCGTTCAAGCTCACCGGTCGCGCCGACCCGGGCCCCGTCGATGTCACCAAGGCGCTCCCGGTCGCGTATGCCGTGGCGTCTGTGCTCATCGTCATGTCCGGCCTGCTCATGTATGCCGATATCGTCAACCCCGTCCGCCTGCGCGGCTGACCTGTCCTCGGGGGGATTTGACATCAAGACACTGCTCAACCTGATCTGGCTGGTTTGCGCCGGCCTCTGGCTCGCGCTGGGCTATCTATTCGCCGGCTTGATCATGTGCCTCTTCATCGTGACGATCCCATTCGGGATCGCGGCCTTCCGCATGGCGATCTTTGCTCTGTGGCCCTTCGGGAATGTCATCGTCGCCAAGCCGTCGGCTGGTGTCGGGTCCGGTCTGATGAATGTGGTGTGGTTCGTGCTCTGCGGCTGGTGGCTCGCGATCGGGCACATCGTCACGGCCATCGCCTGTGCGATCACGATCATCGGCATCTCGTTGGCCCTGGGGAATCTGAAGATGCTTCCTGTGAGCCTGGTGCCCTTCGGCAAGGACATCGTCCCGGTGGCCGGCCTCCGCACGGATCAGCGGCTGCTCTACCGAACCTGAGCCGAGGAGGCCGGCGTCTCCGCGCCGCCCTCTCACCCCGACACCGGTTTGGCGCCCCGACACCGGTTTGGACCGGTGTCGCGGGGGTTGAACCCGGGCACGCGTGGGCAACCGGTGTCCGGGTGGCGCACCCCAGTGGTCGGCGGCCCCACCGTCCGCGCGGGACGCGGCGGGTGGAAGCGGCATACGCCTAGGGGATAATCGATGACGTGACTGTCTCGCTCGGCCTGCCCGCGTTGCCCCCGCCCGTTCTCGCGCCCCGTCGCAAGACCCGCAAGATCAAGGTCGGCAAGGTCGAGGTCGGCGGGGATGCCCCGATCTCGGTGCAGTCGATGACCACGACCCTGACCAGCGATGTCAACGCCACGCTCCAGCAGATCGCCGAGCTCACCGCGGCCGGGTGCGACATCGTGCGCGTGGCCTGCCCGAGCCAGGACGACGCCGACGCGCTGCCGGCGATCGCGCGCAAGAGCAATATCCCGGTCATCGCGGACATTCATTTCCAACCCAAATATGTGTATGCCGCGATCGACGCCGGTTGCGCTGCCGTCCGGGTCAACCCCGGCAATATCCGGCAGTTCGACGACCAGGTCGCCGAGATCGCCAAGCGTGCGAAAGCCGCGGGCGTTTCGATCCGGATCGGCGTCAACGCCGGCTCGCTGGACAAGCGGCTGCTGGCCAAATACGGCAAGGCGACCCCCGAGGCGCTCGTCGAGTCGGCCGTCTGGGAGGCGAGCCTGTTCGAGGAGCACGACTTCCACGACTTCAAGATCTCGGTCAAGCACAACGACCCGGTCGTCATGGTGCGGGCCTATGAGTTGCTCTCAGAGCGCGGCGACTGGCCGCTGCACCTCGGCGTGACCGAGGCCGGGCCGGCCTTCCAGGGGACGATCAAGTCGGCGACCGCCTTCGGTGCGCTGCTCTCGCAGGGCATCGGCGACACCATCCGGGTCTCGCTGTCGGCGCCGCCCGTCGAAGAGGTCAAGGTCGGCATCCAGATCCTGCAGTCGCTCAACCTCAAGCCCCGCAAGCTTGAGATCGTCTCATGCCCCTCCTGCGGGCGCGCGCAGGTCGATGTCTACAAGCTGGCCGAGGAGGTCACCGCCGGTCTCGACGGGCTGACCGTGCCGCTGCGCGTTGCCGTCATGGGCTGCGTCGTCAACGGCCCCGGCGAGGCCCGCGAGGCCGACCTCGGGGTGGCCTCGGGCAATGGCAAGGGGCAGATCTTCGTCAAGGGTGAGGTCGTCAAAACTGTCCCGGAGAGTCAGATCGTCGAGACCTTGATCGAAGAGGCGATGCGTATCGCCGAAGAAATGGGTGAGCTTGAGGGCGAGGACGCCGGCAGCCCGACTGTCACCGTGAGGTGATGCCCGTCTGTCATTGTGGCGAGAAGCTCGACCCTCATCGTCGGGGGAATCGGCAAAGTGGCCGTCAATTCTGCCGTGGCTAAGCGTGACAGCGGTGCGCGGACACGGCAGGCTTGAGGCGTGCTGCGCACTCGGACCCCGACGCGGCTCCTGACC
This sequence comes from Nostocoides vanveenii, assembly GCF_039531165.1. Classification (NCBI taxonomy): domain Bacteria; kingdom Bacillati; phylum Actinomycetota; class Actinomycetes; order Micrococcales; family Intrasporangiaceae; genus Nostocoides; species Nostocoides vanveenii. Next base: position 4,947 of record NZ_BAAAPN010000018.1, read on the forward strand.
TCGTCCGACCGAGACGCCGTCCTGGAGTTGTGTGCCCGGCACCCCGCCGACAATGTCTTCCCCGCGGCCCGGATCCTCGAAGGTGCACTACTGTCGGCGAGCACCCCGGTCCTCGGCTACCACGAAGACGGCCAGCTTGCGGCGGTGTGCTTCGCCGGTGCGAATGTCGTTCCGGTGGAGACCGATTCGCGCGCCCGTATGGCGCTCGCCGACCGCGTCCGGCGCTGGCAGCGACGCACCGCGTCGCTGCTCGGCCCGGCCGATCAGGTCATGGGCCTGTGGGCGGACTTCGAGGGCCAATGGTCACCGGCGCGGTCGGTGCGCCCGGTCCAGCCACACCTGGCGACGAGTCAGTCGCCGCGCGCTTTCGGGGTGACGCCCGATCCGCGAGTGCGGCCGGCCCGCATGAGTGAATTGGACGCTGTGCTGGTCGCGGCCGAGCATATGTTCACGCACGAGATCGGCTACCCGCCGTATCGCGGCTCCGCCCGCGCCTACCGGGCGATCCTCGCTCGACTGATCGACCGCAGCCATACGTTTGTCATCATCGAGCGGGGCGAGGTGATCTTCAAGGCCGACGTGGGGTCGGCGGCGTTGGGGTGCGCGCAGATCCAGGGCGTGTGGGTGGCGCCGCGGCTGCGGGGGCAGGGTTTGGGCACCGTGGGAATGGCCGGGGTGGTCGAACACGTTCACGCCCTGATCGCCCCGACGGCGACCCTCTACGTCAACCACTTCAACACGGCCGCACGGGCCACCTACGAAAGGATCGGCATGCGCCAGATCGGAACCTTCGCGACGGTCCTGCTGTGACCGAGAAAAAGCCCCGCTGGAGCCCGGCCAAGAAGGCATCGGCGAAGAAGGCCCAGACCGAGAAGGCGAAGGGCAGGCCTGCCGGCAAGAAGTTCGGAGATGGCCCGCCCGCGAAGAAGCCGCGGTGGGTGGACGGCGCGCCCGCTCGCCCGGCGGCCGCCGATCGCGGCAAGCCGCGCTGGGCGCGCGACGAGGCAGCCGGCCGTGAGGGGGGCGGGCGCGTGCGCGATGCGCGTGGGTACAACCTCGCCGACAACACCTATCCCGGCCGGGACGACCGGGACCGTAGCGCTCGCTCGACCCTCGGCGACCGGAACGACCGGGGTGCCGGTGGGGGTTATCGGTCTCGCGAAGACGTCCCGTCCGCACGGGACGAGCGTGGTGGATACCGGGGCCGGGATGATCGCAATGCCGGCGGTGGCGGTTACCGGGGCCGGGATGACCGGCCGAGCTACCGGGACCGGGATGATCGCAACGCCGGCAGTGGCGGCTACCGGGGCCGGGATGACCGGCCGAGCTACCGGGACCGGGATGACCGCAAGTCCGGCAGTGGCGGGTATCGGGGCCGGGATGACCGGGCGAGCTACCGGGACCGGGATGACCGCAACGCCGGCAGTGGCGGGTACCGGGGCCGGGATGACCGGGCGAGCTACCGGGACCGGGATGACCGCAACGCCGGCACTGGCGGCTATCGGGGCCGGGATGACCGGCCGAGTGACCGGGACCGGGATGACCGCAAGTCCGGCAGTGGCGGTGGGTATCGGGGCCGGGATGACCGGCCGAGTTACCGCGACCGAGATGACCGCAGCGGGAGAAGTGGTGGTGGGTATCGGGGCCGCGACGAACGGCCGAGTGACCGGGACCGCGGCGATCGACCTCGCCACGGCGACCGTCGCAATGACGAGCGCTCTGGCGGGTACCGCAGTCGCGATGACCAGCCGTCCTCCCGCGACCGGGACGAGCGGCCGCGCGGCGACCGGCCGGCATACGGCAATCAGGGCGAGCGCCGCGACGACCGGAACCGGGGCCAGGACGACCGGCGCGACTTCCGGCAGCGCGACGATCGACCCGGCTATGGCGATCGCGGCCCACGCCGGCCGACCGGGCGCTACAGCGACGGCCCGCATCACGAGCCGCGTCCGGTGCGTGCAGACCGCGCGCGCGGGCAGTGGGGGGTCGACGCCAGTCGGCCCACGGACCGGGTCGTCAACGCGCCCGAGCGAGTCGCGTCGCCGGCCGACCAGCCCGACGCGATCACCGGCCCCGAAACCGCGAACCCGGTAGGGCCCGGAGCCGACTCTGCGCCGGCGACGAGTTCCAAGCCCGAGCCGCGCGGTGCGATCGAGCCCATGGCCGAATCCGCACCTTCGCCGGCGACCGGCACAGCGCCCGAGCCGCACGGCCCCAGCTTCGCCGACCTCGGGCTGCCCGAGGCGATCGTGAAAGCCCTTGCGGCACGGGGGATTCGATCGCCCTTCCCGATCCAGGCCGCAACCATTCCGGATGCGCTTGCGGCCAAAGACTTGCTCGGTCGCGGCCGGACCGGATCGGGCAAGACGATGGCGTTCGGCCTGCCGACCCTCGCTCGGCTCAGCCAGGGCCGCACCACCCCGAACCGTCCGCGCGCCCTCGTCTTGGTCCCGACTCGCGAGCTCGCGCTCCAGGTCGCCGATGCCCTCGAGCCGATCGCCCGCGCAGCCGGTGTCAGCCAGAAGGTCGTCGCCGGCGGCATGCCCTACCCGCCGCAACTGACTGCCCTCGACCGCGGGGTCGACGTGGTTGTCGCCACCCCCGGGCGCCTGCAGGACCTGATCGAACGCGGCGCCGCGATCCTTGACAATGTCGAGATCGTCGTCCTCGACGAAGCCGATCACATGGCCGACCTCGGCTTCTTGCCAGAAGTCACCGAGATCATGGATCTGGTGCCCGAGGGCGGCCAGCGGCTGCTCTTCTCGGCGACCCTCGATAAGGGGATCGACGAGTTGGCGCAGAAGTACCTCGTCGACCCGGTGACGCACTCGACGGACGACCCGACTGCGGCCGTCTCGACGATGGACCACCGGGTGCTCCTGATCGAGCCGTCGATGAAGAAGACATTGACCGCACAAATCAGCGGCCGGCCGGGCCGCACGCTGATCTTTGTGCGCACCCAACTGGGCGCCGACCGAGTGGCAAGTCAGCTGCGCGAGAGCGGGATTCTCGCCGGGCCGATCCATGGCGGGCTGAATCAGTCGGTGCGCAACAAGGTCCTCGAGGCCTTTAAGGACGGGCGCCTGCAGGTGCTCGTCGCGACCGATGTCGCCGCGCGCGGCATCCACGTCGACGACGTGACCCAGGTCGTTCAGGTTGACCCGCCGGCCGATCACAAGACCTATGTCCACCGGGCCGGTCGCACCGCTCGCGCCGGTTCCGAGGGCTCGGTCGTCACCCTTGCCCTGCCGCATCAGCGCAAGGGGATGGAGCGCATCATCGACGAGGTCGCCCTCTCGATCCGTCCGGAGCGTCTCGATGCGCGCTCCGCGGCGGACGAGGGCGTCGAACCGACCGGTGCGCCCGTCCCCGAGTCTGTCTGGCAGGACATCATCGCCCCCCGCCCGAACACCCGTTTCAAGGGCCGCGGTCGCGGCCCCGGCCGCCCCCGCCCCGACGGCGGCCTGCGCCCCCGCCGCCGCTTCTGACCTTCCCCCTGACCCACCCATTCCCGTCGAAAAGGACAAATCCCGACCGGCGAGCGCACAATTTTCTGGTCGAGTGTGCAGTCAAGCGCGCTCGTAGGCCCTCCTCGGCGCCGGCGGCCAGCCACGGCCGGAGCCGGGGTGAGGCGATAAAGGCGAGGAGGCGGCATACGGGCTGGAATATCCTTGGCCGACCCCCTTATCGAGGAGAACCCACGTGGCCATGCGCATGTCGTCCCTGTTCCTGCGAACCCTTCGCGAGAACCCGGCGGACGCGGAGGTGCCGAGCCACCAACTCCTGGTGCGGGCGGGCTACATCCGCCGCGTCAGCCCCGGCATCTACACCTGGCTGCCGCTCGGCCTGCGGGTCCTCAAGCGCGTCGAGACGATCGTGCGCGAGGAGATGGACGCGATCGGCGCCCAGGAGCTGCTCTTCCCCGCCCTGCTGCCCCGCGAGCCGTATGAAGCGACCGGACGCTGGACCGAATACGGCCCCAACGTTTTCCGGCTGAAGGACCGCAAGGACGGCGACTACCTGCTCGGGCCAACGCACGAGGAGATGTTCACCCTCGCGGTCAAGGACATGTTCAACTCCTACAAGGATCTGCCGGTCAGCCTCTACCAGATCCAGATCAAGTATCGCGACGAGGCCCGCCCGCGCGCCGGCATCCTGCGCGGCCGCGAGTTCGTGATGAAGGACAGCTACTCCTTCGACATCGACGACGCCGGGCTGGACAAGTCCTACCAACTGCACCGCGACGCCTATGTTCGGATCTTCGACCGGCTCGGCTTCCACTACGTCATCGTCCAGGCGATGGCCGGCGCGATGGGCGGCTCGAAGTCCGAGGAGTTCCTCGCGACCGCCGAGAACGGCGAAGACACCTATGTCCGCTGCCCCAGCTGCGGGTACGCCGCGAACGTCGAAGCCGTGCAGGTCCCCAGCCCCGATGCCGTGCCGTATGCCGATGCTCCCCCCGCGCACGTCGAGAACACTCCCGACACCCCCACCATCGACACCCTTGTGGCACATCTGAACTCGTCCTTCGCCCGCGCCGATCGCGAGTGGGCCGCGGGGGACACCCTCAAGAATGTCTTGGTGCTGCTGCGTCACCCGGACGGCAGCGCCGAGCCGCTGGCGATCGGGGTTCCCGGCGACCGTGAGGTCGACGAAAAGCGGCTCGCCGCCCAGGTCGAGCCGGCGGTGGTCGAGGCCTTCGACGAGGCGCAGTTCGCCGCCAATCCGGCGCTCGTCAAGGGCTATATCGGTCCCGGCTCGCTTGGCTCCGACGGGACGTCGGGGGTGCGCTATCTGCTCGATCCACGGGTGGTAGAGGGCACCGCGTGGGTGACCGGGGCTAACGAGCCGGGGCGCCACGTCATTGGTCTGGTCGCGGGTCGCGACTTCACCGCCGACGGCACCATCGAGGCCGCCGACGTGCGCCCAGGCGACGCCTGCCCCTCGTGTGGGCACGCCTTGGAGTCGGCGCGCGGGATCGAGATGGGTCACATCTTCCAGTTGGGCCGCAAATACGCCGAGGCGCTGGACCTGAAGGTGCTCGACGAGAACGGCAAGCTGCGCACCGTGACCATGGGCAGCTATGGCATCGGTGTCTCCCGTGCGGTCGCCTGCATCGCCGAGGGCAACAACGACGAGTTCGGCCTGATCTGGCCGCGGCACATCAGCCCCGCCGACGTCCACATCGTCGCGACCGGCAAGGACCCGGCGGTCTTCGAGTTCGCCGAGCAGCTGACTCGGGAGCTCGAGGCGGAGGGCGCGACCGTGCTCTATGACGACCGCAAGCAGGCCAGCCCGGGGGTGAAGTTCAAGGACGCCGAGTTGATCGGCGTGCCGACCATCGTCGTCGTCGGCCGCGGGCTCGCGGACGGGACGATCGAGATCAAGGACCGCCGCTCCGGCGAGCGCCGCGAGGTTGCCTCCGCCGACGCGGTCACCCAGATCCTGGCCGAGCTCGCCGCCCCCTGACCTGACCCCCACTCCCCGTCGAGAGGCCGGTTCAGCCCCGTCGAAAGGCCGGTTCAGCCCCGTCGAAAGGCCGGTTCAGCCCCGTCGAAAGGCCGGTTCGGGTTGTCAAGGCGGGTCTGAACCGGGCCGGAATTCCGGGCGCGCCACTCCAGCCCTGCCCGATGCTCGACCCACAAGCCAAAGCCGGCGCCGCAGCATACGTGCTCCCGAGGCAGGGTGGCGGCGGACTTCGCGCATCCACGCAACGATGCCCTAATGGCCGGGGGTTGGAAAGGTGCGGTACGGGCCTTCGCCGTTCGCTGACACGTCCAGTCGAGGTGGGCGTTGTCTGCCGGCAGCCGTCTCGTAGCGACATTGGCCGCGTCCGCCTGGACGGATCCGGGGGACCGTTAGCGCCGGGTTGCCCCCGGTCACGTGCGAGGGTGGCAGGGCGCCCGCGACCGCGGGCTTGAAGGGCACTCGTGAGACGTCCACGCACCACCCTTGCCATCGCCACGGCCGGTATGAAAGCGGCCGCAGGCACCTGCCTGGCCTTCACCCCGTCCACTGCCACCGCCGCTCCGTTGGGCGCGGCCACCACCTTCGTCGTGGTCCAGGGGGGTACCGGGACCGACAAGGCCGTCGCGGCCGTCGCCGCCGCCGGCGGCGAGGTCGTCCAGGAATGGCCGCAGATCGGTGTCGTCATCGCCCGTGCGGCCGATGACACCTTCGATGACCAGGCGCGCACCCGGCCGGGGATTGTCGCTGCGGGCCCGACCAGGGCATTGCAGCCGATCGCGCCGGCCGCAGGGATCGTGCCGGACGGCACAGTCCAGGGTTTCGCCCCTGGCACCAGCGGGGGCGACGACACCACCGAGCCGCTCAATGCCGAGCAGTGGGACATGCGCCAGATCAAGGCCGATCAAGCGCACGAACTCACCGACGGCAACCGAGACGTCGTGGTCGGCGTGCTCGACTCGGGCATCGAAGCCGATCATCCCGACCTCGCCGCCAATGTCGACGCGAGCCTGTCGGTCGGCTGCACCAATCAGGGCCGGCCCGACGCCTCGCCCACCGCCTGGCAGCCCACCACCTCCGATCACGGCACCCACGTCGCCGGGACGATCGCTGCCGCACGCAATGGTGTGGGCATCATCGGCGTGGCTCCCAATGTGCGTCTCGCCTCGATCAAGGTCGTCGACGACCACGGGTACATCTACCCCGAATACGCGATCTGCGGCTTCGTGACCGCGGCCGACAAGGGCATCGATGTGACCAACAACAGCTACTTCATCGATCCGTATTACCTGTGGTGCAAGGCCGACCTCGACCAGCGTGCGGTCGTCACGGCGGTCGAGCGGGCACTGAAGTACAGCGAGAAGAAGGACGTCGTCAGCGTTTCGTCCGCGGGCAACAGCGCCTGGGACCTGAGCAAGCCGATCACCGACACCGGCAGCCCGGACAATGTCGATGACCCGGAGCCCCGCTTCACCGATCACCGGTGCTATGACATGCCCACCGAGGTGGACAACACCGTCAGTGTCTCCTCCGTGGGCCCGACGGCGGTCAAGTCGTACTACAGCAACTACGGTCGCAATGTCATCGACGTCACCGCCCCCGGCGGCGACTCCCGCGTGCCCTCGGCAACGCCGAGCCGCAACGGACGCATCCTGTCGACCGTGACGAATGGCGGGTGGGGCTGGAAGCAGGGCACATCGATGGCCGGCCCGCATGTGGCCGGAGTCCTCGCGCTCATCCGTGGCACCGACACTGGCCTGAAGGCCAAGCAGGCGATCAACGTCCTCGAACGTGAGGCCGACCAACTCGCGTGCCCGACGTTCTACGACGCCAACCGCGACGGTGTCAACGACGCCACCTGTGAGGGCAAGAAGACCGGCTCTGGCTACTACGGTGCCGGCCACTCGACGGGTCTGAACCGGCCACTCGACGGGTCTGAACCGGCCACTCGACGTCTAAGGTTGCGGGGTGACGAGCGAGCCCATTGACGCGGTGATCTTCGACTGGGGTGGCACGCTGACCCCGTGGCACCCGGTCGACATCGGCGAGCAGTGGCGGGTGTATGCCCGCGAGATCCACGGCATACCGCTCGACTCGTCCGACATCCCTGAGGCCGATCTGCAAGCGGCCCACGATCTCGCCGACCGGATTCTTGCCGCCGAGGACGAGGCGTGGGCCCGCGGCCGTACCGCGCACGAGAGCGCCCATATCGACGACATTCTCGCCGCGGCCGGCCTCGATCCCGAGAACGACAAGCAACTTCTCGCGCTCGCCGCCTACCGGCGCTTTTGGGAGCCGCACACCTTCACCGATCCCCACGTGCGCCCGCTCTGGGAGGGCCTGCACCAGCGCGGGATCCGCGTCGGGGTGCTGTCGAACACCATCTGGACGCGCGACTACCATCGCTCGGTCTTCGCCCGCGACGGCGTCCTGGACCTCATCGACGGCGACGTCTACTCCTCCGAAATCCACGTCGTCAAACCCCACCGCGAGGCCTTCGAGGCAGCCCTCGCCGCAGTCCGCGTGCAGGCCCACCGAGCCGTCTATGTCGGCGACCGGCTCTATGAAGATGTCCACGGGCCGCAGCAGATCGGCATGCGCGCCATCTGGATTCCGCACTCGGACATCCCACTGGTGCAACAGGTTTCGGTCGATGCGACCCCCGACGCCACGGCCCACGAACTCCTCGACATCCTCAAGATTATCGACGGGTGGGCGTGAGCGAGGTCCCCTCCGAGGTCTGGCTCGGCCTGGCCGCCGTGCTTGCCGGCTGGATCGATGCCGTCGTCGGGGGCGGTGGCCTGATCCAGTTGCCGGCCCTGCTGCTCGGCGTCCCCGGCGCCAGCCCCGCCCAGGTCCTCGCAACCAACAAGTTCGCCTCGGTCTGGGGCACCGGCTCCAGCGCGCTGACCTACTACCGCCGGATCAAACCCGACCTGCGCACCGCCGTGCCCATGGCCGTGGTCGCCTTCGTCGGCTCCGCCGGCGGCGCGATCATCGGCCTGCACATCCCGAAGTCCGCCTTCAACCCGATCATCCTCGTGATGCTCGTGCTCGTCGGCACCTATACCCTGCTGCGGCCCGACCTCGGCTCGGTGACGGCCCTGCGGCACAGCGTGGCGCGGCACACCGCCTTGGCCATGCTTACCGGCTTCCTCCTCGGCGTCTATGACGGCGCACTCGGGCCTGGCACCGGCTCCTTCCTCGTCTTCGCTCACGTCGGCCTCCTCGGTTACGCCTTCCTCGAGGCCAGCGCCAAGGCCAAGATCGCCAATGTCGCGACGAACTTCGGCGCGCTGGCCGTCTTCGCCCCGGGCGGTCATGTGCTGTGGCATCTGGGCGCGATCATGGCCGTCTGCAACCTCGTCGGCGGTTATCTGGGCGCCCGCACCGCGGTCGCCCGCGGGTCCGGATTCGTCCGTTCGGTCTTCGTCGTCGTAGTGAGCGCCTTCGTCATCCGGCTCACCTGGCAACTGCTGACCAGCTGACCGCGACAGTTCGTGGCGCCGCCATGGGGTGCCCACAGCTTGCCCACAGGAACCGGCCCGAGATTTGCTGGTATGACGATCACCGCCCCCGCGACGACAGCCAACGCGAGCGCGCACCCACCCTTCCAGTGGGCCGCCAGCACGCGCCCGTCGGGCGCCGCGCGCCCGGCGGCTCCCGCTCCGCTACGCCGCGTTCCCACCTGGTGGCGTGACGCCTCCGGCGCGGCGATGTGGGCCCTGCTGCTCTTCGTCAGCGCCTTATGGGTCAAGGGCGGCGGGCTGCAAGACGTGGGCACGGTGGCCGGGTTCCTGACCTCCTTCGGCCGCCTCACCGGTCTGATCGCCTCGGCTCTGCTGCTGGTCCAGGTCTTCCTCATGGCGCGGGTGCCGTGGTTCGAGAGGGCCTGGGGACAGGACGAGCTCGCGCGCACCCACCGCCTCGTGGGCTTCACCTCCTTCAACTTGATGCTCGCCCACGTCGTCTTGATCACCCTCGGGTATGCCGCCGCCTCACCCCAGGGCCTGTGGGGCACCATCGTCGACTTCACCCTCAACTATCCCGGGATGCTGCTGGCCATCGCCGGCACCCTTGCGCTGATCATGGTCGTGGTCACCTCGGTCAAGAAGGCCCGCGCCAAGCTGAGGTACGAGTCCTGGCACCTGATTCACCTATACGGCTATCTCGGCGCCGGTCTCGCGCTCCCGCACCAACTCTGGACGGGCGCGGACTTCCTCTCCTCCCGCCTGGCGACCGTCTGCTGGTGGAGCGCGTATGCCGCGTGCCTGGCCGCCGTGCTCATCTGGCGGGTCGCTGTGCCCTTCGTCCGCACCCGCCGGTCGGCGCTGCACGTCGTCGGCGTCCGCGCCGAGACCCCCGACGTCACCACGGTGACCTTGCGTGGCCGCGGCCTGAATCGACTTGGGGCACAAGCCGGTCAGTTCTTCAACTGGCGCTTCCAGGACGGCCCCGGCTGGACGCGCGCCAACCCCTACTCCCTCTCCGCGGCCCCCACCGACGATACCCTGCGGATCACCGTCAAACACCTCGGTGACGGCAGCGCCCGGCTCGCCGACCTCGCCGTCGGCACCAAGGCCGTCATCGAGGGCCCGTATGGCCGCCTCCACCCGGGGACCAGGACCCGCACCAAGGTCGCGCTGCTGGGTGCCGGCATCGGGATCACCCCGATGCGCGCGCTTCTCGAGGCGCTCCCGCAGGGCAGCGACGACGTGAGCGTTATCCACCGCGTGAGCACCCGCGACGATCTCGTCCTCGGCGATGAGTTGGATGCTCTCGCCCGCGAACGAGGCGCGCGATATGTCGTGGTGGAAGGGCGCCGCATACCGGGCCGGGAGACCTGGCTGCCGGCGCAAGCGGCGCACCTGAGCGATGTCGACGCCCTGCGTCAATTCGTCCCGGACATCGCCGAGCGCGACGTCTACATCTGCGGTGCCCCCGCCTGGATGGACGCAGCCAAGGCGGCGGCGCTGGGGGCCGGCGTTCCGGCGGCAGCCATCCACGTCGAATACTTCACCTACTAAAGGACATCCCAGCGCCATGCGACGAATCACCTTGTGGCTGATGAGCACCATCTCGGCGCTCGTCCTCCTCTTCAGCTATCCCACCTCAACCAGCGCCAAGACCAAGACCGCCGTGGAGGCGGAAGCCCCGCTGACCGAGTCCGCGTCCGGCTCGTCCGACGCGACATCGAGCGACTCGACCGCCGGCAGTTCGTCAGCGGACAACTCAACGAATGGCACTGCCGGTCAAGGGGATTCGCCGGCGAGCGAAGCATCGACCCCGTCGTCGAGTTCGAGTTCGTCGAGCGCCAGTTCGAGCGGGTCGGGGTCCAGCAGCAACGCGGCCAAGACCTACACCGGCGATGAAGTGATGACCCGCTGGGGCCTGGTCCAGGTCCAGATCACCGTCGCGAACGGCAAGATCACCAAGTCCGGAGTCACCCAGATCCCGTGGGACAACCCGCGCGACCAGCAGATCAACTCGTATGCCGTTCCCGTCCTCAACGACGAAGTGATCACGGCCCAGAGCGCGAGCATCGACATGGTCTCTGGCGCGACCGTCACCTCGAACGGCTATATCCAATCCCTCCAGTCCGCGATCGACCAGGCCCACCTCTGATGAGCACCGTCACCCAGCCCCTGCCGGCCATGACGCATGCCGTCACTCCGGAGCCGCAGCGCGGCGCCACCGTGATCGGGCGCAAGGCTTTCGTCGAGATGATCATGGGGATGCCGATTTCCTTGCACGTCAAGGCGATCGACCCCGAGCGAGCCGATATCGCCGCGGCCGCGGCCAATGCCTTCGCCACCCTGCGTCGCGTCGATGACCTCTTCAGCATGTGGCGCGCCGACTCGGAGCTGCGGCGGCTCCAGGCCGGTGCGATTACCCCTGGGGAGTGCCACGAGTGGCAGGCCGAGGTGCTCGATCTGTCGTTGGCCGCCGAGGAAGCGACGGATGGGTTGTTCACGGCGTGGTTCGCGCGCGAGGCGGGGCGGCCGTCATACGACCCGACCGGGCTGGTCAAAGGCTGGGGGGTCGAGCAGGCAGCTGCGCACCTGCGCACCGTCCCGGGCATCTCCTTCTGCCTCAGCGCCGGCGGCGACATGGTCGTCGGCGTCGGCCGTGGGATGCGGGGCATCGCGCCCACCTGGCGGATCGGGATCGAGGACCCACGCGGGCCGGGGCGGATCGCCGCCACGGTCGAACTGACCCAAGGTGCGGTGGCCACGTCCGGAGCGGCTGCCCGCGGGGCACACATCGTCGATCCCGGCACGGGGGAGCGAATCGCTCGCCCGGGGTCGACCACGGTCGTCGGGCCGGACCTGATGTGGGCCGATGTGTGGGCCACCGCGGCCTACGTCGATCCGGCGGCCGCCCGCGAGCGGCTGGTTGCGACTACGCATGACTACGCACTGACGGTGCTCTGAATACGTAGAGTCGCGGCGCTTCTTGACCGTCGTGGCCCGCGAGTCCGCGGCTTGTCGTTGCCACACTTGACGGGCAGCGGGGTCACCGGCCCCGCCTGACGGAAAGGACGCCGCTGATGAGCGTCGAGACCGGATTGGCGGTGACCGGCCTGCTGGCCGCGATCTATGGGGTCGGCTTCGCCTTCGCCCCGAAGGTGGTCGACTGGCCGCGCTACGAACGCCCGTATGTCCTGGGTGGCTCGGTCCTCGTGCTGCTGGCCGCCGTCTTCCTCGTCATCATGCCGTGGATGGGGACCCGATGAGCAAGGACCAGCGCCGCGGAATCGTCGGCATCGTCGCCGTGCTCTACGGCCTGGGAGTCGCCTTCGGCCCCAACCTGGTCGACAACGACGGATTATGGAAGCTCTGGCTGGCCATCGGCGCCTTCGTCGTCGGCGCCCTCTGGCTGGCACTGATGGTCCTGCCCTGGGCCCAGGCCCGCACCGACCGCCCGTCCTGACCCCTCGGGGCGACAGCTTTCCCGCCCGATGCCACAAACCCCTTGTTCGCACCGGCAGCGCTAGCGAAGCGAGCCTGGTGCCGGTGGGCGGTCAGCGCCGAGCGCAGCGAGGTTCGCTGCCTTCCCCCATGTCGAGCGAACCAGGGGTGCCTACGGCGAGTTCTCGGCGAGGAGCGGCGTGAATCCGTTGCACGCGATGACCGGCAGCCGGGGATAGCGCGGGAAGCGCGGATCGGTCGCAGCCAAGCCGCAGCGCAGATAGGTCGTGCCCTTGCGGGTCGGCCGGATCAGCGCGCGCGCGCACTCGCCACACAGACCTGCGATCTCCCGCATGTCCGAGCGCCGCTGGTCCATGGAACTACTCCGGGCGACCAGGCAGAATGTCTTGCTGCGCAGGCAGATTCGCGATGCCGATGGGGCAGGTCAGCCCATTCGGGCCGTGGTTGCAGTAGCCCCCGGGGTTCTTGTGGAGGTACTGCTGGTGATAGTCCTCGGCATACCAGAAGGGGCCGACCTCGGCGGCCGGCGCGAGTTGCGTAGAGATTGTCCCGGCCCGCACCTTGTCCAACTCACCCTGGAACGCTGCCGCCGTCGCCCGCACCGCGGCCTCCTGCTCGGGCGTCGTCCAATAGATCGCGGACCGGTATTGCGTCCCGACATCATTGCCCTGCCGGTTCGCGGTCGTCGGGTCGTGGTTCTCCCAGAAGGCCTTGAGGATCTCGGCCGGGCTGATGCGCGCCGGGTCGTAGGCCACGAGCACCGACTCGGTGTGCCCGGTCTGCCCGGTGCACGTCTCCTCGTAGGTCGGGTTGGGCGTGAAACCACCCAAATACCCGGCCGCCGTCGTCACTACCCCGGGCAGCCGCCACATGATCCGCTCGGCGCCCCAGAAACACCCCATCGCGACATAGAGCACCTCGGTGCCCGCCGGCCACGGTCCTTCCAGCGGCGTCCCCAGTACCTCGTGCCTGGCGGGCACCACGAACGGCCGCTCCGCACGACCGGCTAGCGCGGTCTGGGCGGTGGGCATGGGCTTGACCTGGCGTCCGAACATCATGTCCGGTCCCAACCATTTCCCGCCGCCCCGGATTCCCGCAGCCCCCGCTCCAGGTCTGCGACCGCCGTCACCGGCGCGTCACAGACGAACTGCCGACAGACGTATGCCGTTGCCTCGCCACCGACCGCCACTCGCCCCGCGAGCAGCGGCACCGCCTCGTCCGCCTCAGCACCGTAGGCCAGCACCAACCCGGGGGAGGGCGAGCCCGCGACCGTGTCGATCATCTCGCGCGCCACCGGTCCCGAGCCGACGACGGCGACCTGCAGCGGGCCGGCAACCACGGCCTCCGCTGCCGCCAGGGTCCACCCGCCGAATCGCGGATTGTCCACGGCGAGAGCGCCGTTCTGCGCGATCAGCGCTTCTGCAGCCGCTCGCAGATCGGCCCGCTCGGTCAACGCCGACAGGGTGAGCAAACCCATGGCGAGCGCCGAAAGTCCGGACGGCTCGGCATTGTCGGCGCCGGCCGGGGGAGTCAGATAGAGCGCCTCACCGTCCTTGGGCTGCTCGGCCCAACCGTCGGCCCGCCGGAAAAGATCACCGGCGGTGTCGGCCAATCCCGTTGCCGCGCTGAGCCATTCGGCCCGGCCGTCGGCTTGGTAGAGCTGGCACAGTCCTTCGATCAGGTTGCCGTAGTCGTCCGCCTGCCCGGGAGCCGTGCTGAGCTGGGCCCCGCGCGAGACCCGAACCAGGCGCCCGTCGACCACCTGTCGGGCGATTAGTTGCTCGGCGCAAACTTCAGCTGCATCAACATAATCGGGGCGCCCGAGCACGCGGCCCGCGATGCTCAATGCGGCGATCGCCAGCCCGTTCCAGGACGCCACCACCTTGTCGTCGCGCGCGGGCTGGGGGCGCGCTGCGCGAATCGTCCGCAGCCGCTCTCGGATGCCGGCGTACCAGTCGGAATCCGCTGCGTCGCAGCGATATTGGAGCGTCGACGCCCCATGCTCAAAGGTCCCGCGGGCGGTCACCGTGAAGACGTCCGCGGCAGCAGCCCCGTCAGCCGCGCCGAGAGCGGCGGTCAACTCCGCCGGCGTCCAGACATAGGTCAGGCCCTCGATTCCTTCGGTGTCCGCATCCAGAGCGGCCGCGAACATGCCCTCCGGCGTGCGGAGATCGGCGAGCAGGAAGTCGGCCGTCTCGGCGGTCACCCGCCGGGCGAACTCGCCGCCCCCCTGGCGCGTCCACTCGGCATAGACACGCAGCAGCAATCCATTGTCGTACAACATCTTTTCGAAGTGCGGGACCACCCAATCGGCGTCCACGCTGTAGCGCGCGAAACCGCCGCCGAGCTGGTCGTACAGGCCGCCCCGGGCCATGGCCACGCACGTCGCCGCGACCATGGCCGACGATTGCTCACTCCCGGTCCGGGCCGCGTGACGCAATAGGAAGGCGAGCACCATCGACGGCGGGAACTTCGGCGCGCCGCCGAATCCCCCTCGCGCGGAATCGAATTGCCCCAGCAGAGCTCCGGCCGCCCGATCAAGCGCCGCTGCCTCGACGACCACCGCCCGGACGGGCTGGGTGTGGGCCTGCAACTGCTGGGCGACGTTCGCCCCACTGGCGAGGACATCGTCGCGCCGGTTCGTCCACGCCTGCCCGGCCTGAGCGAGGAGGGAAAGGAACTGGGCCCGAGGGAAATACGTCCCGGCGAAGAAGGGCTCCAGGTCGGGTGTGAGCAGGCAGGTCATCGGCCAACCGCCTCGCCCGGTCATCGCCGTTGTCGCGGTCATATAGGCGGCGTCGACGTCCGGGCGCTCCTCGCGGTCGACCTTGATCGAGACGAACCCCGCGTTGAGCGTCGCCGCAACGCCCTCGTCCTCGAAGGACTCATGCGCCATCACATGGCACCAATGGCACGCGGCGTAGCCCACCGACAACAGGATGGGGACATCACGCCGCCGCGCCTCGGCGAAGGCCTCCGGTCCCCATTCCCACCAGTCGACCGGATTGTCCGCGTGCTGCAGCAAATACGGGCTTGTTGCGCCGCTGAGCCGGTTGGTCATGGGAGAGATCCTCGCGGAAAATCAGGTCAACCCCGGGAAGGCGGCCAGGTCGGCGCCCCAGCGGGACTGCAGCTGCGCCGAGGCGGCCAGCCAGTCGGTCAGGGTGAGCAGTGCGGGCGGGGCGTCCGCGACGGTGGGGAGTTGCCCGGCATACGCACGCGTCAGGGCATCGAGCAAGTGCCCGACCAGCCGCTTCGCGCTCGCGTTGTCGGTCACCGTCAGCGGCAGCCCGTATGCCGTGGGCGTCGGCGGCGTCTGGGCCCCCAGGAGCGCTTCCTGCGCCATCACCAACCCCCGCAAGGTATGCAGCGTGCTCACCCCCCGCTCCCGCGTTGCGTCCGTGGACCGCGCTGCGGCCACCTCCACGCCGTAGACCGCGGCCCTGCTCGCGGCCAGCACGGCGAGAGCGGCCGGGGTGTCGAGCGCGGCGGGTGCCGGGGCAGGCGTCTGCCAGGTCTTGTCCAGCTTGCCGGCGAGCACGGTCCGGGACGCCGCCAACGAGGCAAGCATCGGCCGCAAGGCCACCTCGGCGAGGGCGAGCACATCGTGGGCCGCGGTGACCGACGCGCCCGCGAGGGCGGCCACCTCCGCCGTGCCCGACTCCGCCCCGGCAAGCTTGTTGGCCGGCACGCCGCGCTCGCGCAGGGCGCTGTCCAGGACGCGCGCCTGCTGATCCAGCGCTGCCCCGAACCCGGCCACCTTCGGCAGCAGGGCCACGCCAGCAGCGAGCGCTTGCGTCCCCAACAGCAGCCCCACCAGCGCGTCCTCGCCGGCGATCGGCGTGCGCGCCGGCACCAGTGGCACACGCGGCGCGTCCTCCTCGAGGTGAATCCCGCACGCCGTCAGCGTCCCCAACGCGAGCACACCGAGGGCGGCGCGCCGGGCCATCGGTGAGCGGGCGGTCATACCGGCGATCCTCGCACGCGAGTGCGAGCACGACGGGGATCGATCGGGGCTGCCGCGTCGTTGTCCCATAGAGTGGCCAGCTACAAGTGGAAAAGGAGCCCGGTCGATGTCTGCCACCCCCAAGGTCCGCGACGTCGTCGCGACTGCGCTGACCGACCCCGGAATCGTCCTCGACGATGTCACGGTGAGCGTGGCCGGCAAGCGCAAACTCGTCCGGGTCACTCTCGACATGCTCCCCACGATCAACGCCGACGGCTCGACCGACGAGCCCACGCCCGCCCTCAGCCTCGATGACGTGGCCGATCTCTCGCGCGCCATCAGCGACGCCCTCGATCGCGACGAACCTTTCGGGGGAGCTGCCTACGTCCTCGAGGTCAGCTCACCAGGCGTCGGCCGTGCCCTGCGCGAGCCGCGACACTACCGGCGCAATGTGGGCCGCCTGCTGAACGTGACGTCTGCGGGAGCCACCCGCACCGGCCGCATCCTGCGCGCCGATGAGACCCAGGTCGTCGTCGAGATCGACGAGACCCCCACGACCATTGCGTATGCCGAGGTGGAGCGCGCCGTCATCGACGTCGAGTTCGCGAGCACCCAGGAAGGAAGCGAATAGCCATGGACATCGGTCTGGCCGACCTGCGCGCCCTTGAGGCCGAGCGGGGCATCTCCTTGGAGATCCTCATCCCCGCCATCGAGAAGGCCCTGCTCACGGCATACGAGCACACCGACGGGCACTATCGGCACGCGCGCGCCGAACTCGACCGCAAGAGCGGACACGTCACCATCTGGGCCCGCGAGGGCTTCGAGGTCCCCAATGACGAGCCCGAGGCGTTCGACGACGAGGGCGAGCCCTTGCCGCGCCGGGCGACCCGGGTGGAGTTGGGCCCGGAGTTCGACCACACCCCGCAGGATTTCGGGCGGGTGGCGGCGGCCACGGCCCGCAATGTGATCCTGTCGCGGTTGCGCGAGGTCGAGGACGACAACATCCTCGGCGAGTTCAAGGGACGCGAGGGCGACATCGTTGCCGGCGTCATCCAGCAGAACTCCAACCCGCGCAATGTCCTGGTCAGCTTCGGCAGCGTCGAAGGCATCCTCCCGGCGGCCGAGCAGGTGCCGGGGGAGATCTACAAGCACGGCGACCGCATCCGCTGCTATGTCGTCACCGCCAAGCGCGGCCTGCGCGGCCCCCAGATCGAGCTCTCGCGCACCCACCCCAACTTGGTGCGCAAGCTGTTCGCGCTCGAGGTCCCCGAAGTGGCCAATGGCACCGTCCAGATCGCCTCGCTCGCCCGCGAGGCCGGGCACCGCACCAAGATCGCGGTTTTCGCCACCGTCCCCGGCCTCAACGCCAAGGGCGCGTGCATCGGCCCGATGGGGGCGCGGGTGCGCGCCGTGATGGCCGAGTTGGGCGGCGAGAAGATCGACATCGTCGATTTCAGCGAGGACCCGGCCGAGTTCGTCGCGTCCGCTTTGTCGCCGGCCCGCGTGCAGTCGGTGACGATCGTCGACGCGGACGCGCGTAGCGCGCGGGTGATCGTCCCCGACTACCAACTGAGCCTGGCGATCGGTCGCGAGGGCCAGAATGCCCGCCTCGCCGCGAAGCTGACCGGCTGGCGCATCGACATCGTGCCCGACGTCGAGAGCTCCGCGGCCGGTGGCGGCACGCGCCCGCATCACGGCACCGTGCCGGAGCCCGAGCGAAGCGGCCCGCGCGGCGGCGGCTCCCGTATGCCGCGTGGCGATGCCCCGGATCGCGGACCGCGTGGCGACGGCCCCCGTATGCCGCGTGGCGATGCCCCCGATCGCGGCCCCCGTGGCGACGGCCCCCGTATGTCGCGCGGGGACGGTTTCGACCGCGGCCCCCGCCGGGACGCTCCCGGGCGCGGAGCGCCGGGCTCGGCGCCCGGCCGGCCGACGACCCGCTAGAATGGGCGGGACCGACCGGACTGGACTCCGGCGCCGGTCATCCGAAAGCGTCGCGGGCCCGGTCCGTACGTGTGTCGGGTGCCGGCAACCGGATAGCTGGTCGGCCCTTCTGCGCATCGTTGCGGGAACGAGCGATCAGGGTCACCCGATTCTGTTGCCCGATCCCGCGCGGCGGATGCCGGGCCGCGGCTGCTGGCTGCACCCGAGATCCGAATGCCTCGCCAAGGCCCTCCGCAAGAGGGCCTTTCCCCGGGCGCTTCGCTACGGCGGGCCGCTCTCGGAAAGCCTGGTCACGGCATACGTAAATGACGCTGAGCAGTCGAACGCACAACCACCACCCACCAGACCGAAAGCGGGATTCCGCGATGAGCATCCGATGAGCACTCAGAAATGAGTTCCCCCCGGCTGTGACAACGGTCCGCTCCTTGACTCGAGGCGGACCGAGTTAAGGAGAAAAGTGTCCAAGATCCGCGTCAGCGCCCTCGCCAAAGAGGTCGGAGTTCCGAGCAAGGTTCTCCTCGAGCGCTTGAACGAGATGGGCGAGTACGTCCGGAGCGCGAGCTCCACCATCGAAGCACCCGTGGTGCGTCGCTACAACGAGAAATTCCCCGCTGCAGCGTCCGCCTCGGCAACCCCGCCGGCCGCCAAGGCGGCACCGGCCGCACCGGCAACCCCTGGCCCGGTCCCCGGACCGCGTCCGGCTCCGGCCCGTCCGGGTGCCCCGGCGCCGGCTCCAGCCGCCCCAACTCCGGCACCTGCTAAGGCGAGTGCCCCGGCGCCGTCCATGCCCGCACCCGGCGCCCGCTCCGGCGCCGCGCCGGCTCCCGCCGCCCCGGCGGCCTCTGCTCCGGTGACCTCTGCTCCGGCCCCGGCTCCCGCAGCTGCGCCGTCGGCGCCGAGCACCTCGGCGCCGTCCGCTCCCGCGCCGCGTGGTGCCACTCCGGGCCCGCGTCCGGCGGCACCGCGCCCGGCGCCGGCAGCCCCGGCCGCCCGTGAGGAGCGTCCGGGCGGGCCTCGTCCGGGTGCGCCGCGCCCGGGCAACAACCCCTTCGCCCCGAGCCAGGGCATGGGCCGCACCCGCGAGGGTGCCGGTCCCGCCGGCCCGCGCCCGGGCAACAACCCCTTTGCGGCCAGCCAAGGTATGCCCCGTCCCCAGAGCCGCGGTCCGCGGCCGGGTGCGCCGACCGGTGCCGGTGGCCCTGGTGGCCCCCGCCCCGGTGGCGTGCGCCCGTCGCCGGGCATGATGCCCGACCGCAGCGCGGTCGCTCGTCCGGGCGATCGCCCGGCCCGCGGTGGCGCCCCCGGCCGTCCCGGCGCGGGTGCCGGTCGTCCGGGAGGCGGCGGCTTCGGCGGTCGCGGTCCTGGTGGCGGTGCGGGCGGCTTCGGCGGCGGTCCCGGTCGTCCGGGCGGAGGTCCGGGTGGCCGCGGTGGCACCCAGGGTGCCTTCGGCAAGGGCGGCGGACGCAACAAGCAGCGCAAGTCCAGGCGGGCGAAGCGTCAAGAGTTCGAGCAGATGTCCGCGCCGACCATCGGTGGTGTCACCGTCCCCCGCGGCGATGGCACGACCGAGATCCGGATCCGGCAGGGCGCCTCGCTGACCGACTTCGCCGAGAAGATCGATGCGAATCCGGCGTCGCTGGTCACCGTGCTCTTCCACCTCGGTGAGATGGCCACGGCGACTCAGAGCCTGGACGAGGACACCTTCAAGCTGCTCGGCGCCGAGCTCGGCTACGACATTCGCATGGTCAGCCCCGAGGAGGAGGAGAAGGAACTCTTCGACTCCTTCGACATCGACCTCGAGTTCGGTGTCGACTCCGAGGAGGAGGAGGACCTGCAGGCTCGCCCGCCGGTCGTCACCGTCATGGGTCACGTCGACCATGGCAAGACCAAGCTGCTGGACGCCATCCGCAACGAGAATGTCGCGGCCGGCGAGCACGGTGGCATCACCCAGCACATCGGCGCCTACCAGATCCACAAGGAGCACGAGGGCGTCGACCGGGCGATGACCTTCATCGACACCCCGGGTCACGAGGCCTTCACCGCCATGCGTGCTCGTGGTGCCAAAGTCACCGACATCGCGATCCTCGTGGTCGCCGCCGACGACGGCGTCATGCCGCAGACCATCGAGGCGCTCAACCACGCGCAGGCCGCGGATGTCCCGATCGTCGTCGCGGTCAACAAGATCGACGTCGACGGGGCCAACCCGAGCAAGGTGCGTCAGCAGCTGACCGAGTACAACCTCGTCGCCGAGGAGTACGGCGGCGAGACGATGTTCGTCGACGTCTCGGCCAAGCAGGGCCTGAACATCGACGAGCTGCTCGAGGCCGTCCTGCTGACGGCCGACGCAGCCCTGGACCTGCGCGCCAACCCCGGCCGGGATGCTCGCGGTGTCGCGATCGAGGCCAACCTCGACCGTGGACGTGGCGCCACGGCGACCGTTCTCATCCAGTCCGGCACCCTGCACGTCGGTGACGCGATCGTCACCGGTAGCTCGCACGGCCGCGTCCGGGCGATGCTGGATGAGCACGGCAACAACCTCACCGAGGCGACCCCGTCGCGGCCGGTGCAGGTGCTCGGTCTCTCCTCGGTGCCGCGCGCCGGCGACACCTTCGTCGTTGCCCCCGACGACCGCACCGCCCGGCAGATCGCCGAGCGGCGCGAGGCGGCCGACCGCCAGGCGAGCCTGGCCAAGGCCCGCAAGCGCATCTCGCTCGAAGACCTCAACGCCGCCCTCGCGGCCGGCAAGGTCGACACCCTCAACCTCATCCTCAAGGGTGATGTGTCGGGTTCGGTCGAGGCGCTCGAAGATGCCCTGCTGCAGATCGACGTCGGCGACGAGGTCGACCTGCGGATCATCGACCGCGGCGTCGGTGCCATCACGATGAACAACATCAACCTCGCGATGGCCTCGAACGCGATCATCATCGGCTTCAACGTCCGGGCCGAGGGCCAGAACGCCGACTATGCCGAGCGTGAGGGCGTCGAGATCCGCTACTACTCGGTCATCTACCAGGCGATCGAGGAGATCGAGGCGGCCCTGAAGGGCATGCTCAAGCCGGAGTTCGAAGAGGTGGAGCTCGGCACCGCCGAGATCCGCGAGATCTTCCGCTCCAGCAAGTTCGGCAATATCGCCGGGTCGATCGTCCGCAGCGGCGAGATCCGCCGCGGCGCCAAGGCGCGCATCACCCGCCAGGGTGTCGTCGTCGCCGAGAACGTCGAGGTGGCCGGCCTGCGGCGCTTCAAGGACGATGTCGTCGAAGTCCGCGAGGGCTACGAGTGCGGCATCAACCTGGGCAGCTTCAACGACCTGCAGCTCGGCGACCTCATCGCCACCTATGAGATGCGCGAGAAGCCGCGGGCCTAACGTCTCGGCTTTCCCGTCCGATCCCACAAACTGCTCGTCCGCAACGGAAGTCTTCCGTTGCGGACGAGCATTTTCCCGTCCGTTTGCCCGCGGGTCAGGCCACCAGGGCCTGGCCCAGGATCTCGCCGTCGCTCGCCCCCGGGAGCATGGCGAAGACGGCCGAGCCAATCGGCCTGGTCCACAGGTTGAGCAGGTCGAGTTCGGCGAGCCGCCGCTGGACGGGCACGAACTGCCGCGCCGGATCGGCGCAGTAGGCCGCAAACAGGAGGCCGGAGTTGCTGAGCGTACCCTCCTCGGGGGGATCGTCATACGAATAGGGGCGTCGCAGGAAGCGCTCGTGCGGCGCGGTGCCGTGCGCCCGACGCAGGTGAGCCGCGTCATCGATGCGATGGAAGCCGAGATCGTCGACCGCGTCGAGATCGGGGGCATCGGTCAGCGCGCGGCCGGTGACCGGCGCGCCGGTGTCGAGGCGTCGGCCGGTCGCGTTCTCGCGGGAGCCGCGATCGACTCGGTCCCAGGTGTCGAGATCCATCGCGATCCGGCGTAGCACCAGCCCGGCCCCGCCTCGCAGCCAGGCAGGGCCGTTGTCGCCCACCCAGAGCAGTCCGGCGTCGATCCCGTGCACGTCGGGCTGAACGGTTCCGTCGACCTGGCCGAAGAGATTGCGCATGGGTAGTCCGCTACCCCCGCCGGCGAAGGGTTCGCGGAAGCCCCGCTGCACCCAGCCCAGGCGCACCAAGTCGCCGGCTGCGGTGATCAGTCGCCGCTGGGCGTGAGCAAGCGTCGTCGGACTAGCTGCGCAGATCTGCAGGAGCAGGTCGGCCTGGCCCCAGCGCGGGTCGAGCCGATCGATCTGGGCGAAGGCAGGCAACGGCGCCAACCAGGCCGGCGCGGGGGCACCGGCCAAGCCCGGAACCCGCGGGCCAATGCCGACGGTCACCGTCAATTGCGCTGTCACAGAAGCCAGCTCGGGCTCCTGATCGACGATGGTGCCCCGCCCGGACATCAGGCGTTCGATGTCGTCAGTCCAGATCGTCAACAGCCGGCGCAGGCTGGCGCGGTCGCTGCCGCCCAGTAGGGTGAAGGCGACAAAGGCGGCATAGGGCTGGGGGTCGTCGGCGATCCCCGGCTGGTGGACGCCCCGGAAGGGCCGGTATGCCGTGGCACCCGCGGCCCTCGATGCCGTGGTTGTCGCGACCGGGGCCGGATCGGAGCCCGTGCATCCGGCCGCGGCCACACCGCCCACCCCCGCGGCCAGCCCGCAGAAGAGCGCGGTGCGCCGGCTGGTCGCGCTCACGAGTGCGTCATTTCGCCCATGCTCGCGGACCCGGACGGCTGGTAGGACTCGTTGGCCCCGGCGAAGGTGCGGACGACGAAAGTGGCGGGCAGCGGGCCCGCGCTGGTCGTCAAGGTGATCGAGACCGGGTCGCCATTCTTCAGGGGCGCGCTGAGCTGCATCAGCATGATGTGGTTCGCCCCGGGTTCGAGAGCGAACTGCTGGGCCGGAGCGAGGGTGAATCCGCCGGCGGCCGGCTGCATCTGCAACTGCCCGTCGGCATTCTTGACTGTCTCGTGGAGTTCGGTCATTCCCGCCGCCGGTGATGACGCAGCGGTGATCCGGATAGCGATGTCGGTGAGGTTGACGAGGGTAGCGAAGCAGCTCGTCATCCCGGCGTCCGCGGCCTTGCACCACGGATCATCGATCCGCAGGGCGGTCGAGGGGCCGGCTGCCGACCCCGCGCGCGGGGTGGGCAGCGTGCTGGAACTCGTAGCGGCGCCGGACCCGCCGCAGGCGGCCAGGCCGGCGAGCGCGAGCGCCGCGAGAATCGGGCGGACAGCGAAAAAGGGAGTCATGGCAAGGCCTTTCGAGGTCAGAGTCGTTTGAACCGCCTCGGCCGTAGCCCCGGGCACCGACGTGCTGCACGCCGGATCGCTGGAGGGCTGCTGAGCCCGGAAGTTGCTGGATCCGACGACGAGGTCAGTGACAGAGGCGCCACGGCAGGGCGGGTGGCTGCAGTAGCAGCCGGGCAGGGCGCGACGCGGACAGCGTCGGCGGACCACGCGTCACGCGGGCACGGTCTGCACCCATCCCCAGGACGTATGCCGTGCCCTCACCGAGCGCCGGCAGGCGCGCAACCTCGTGGCCCACGCGCGGCGAGCCGGGCAGGCGGGGAAGCAAGCGCCGGGCGGCCCAGAGCAGCCGTTCGCCCCACGCCAGGGCGGCCGCCAGCAGCACGGTGGCCAGCAGATGAGCGAGGAGCATCCGCCCGGTGGGCGCCTCCATCGCCGTCAGGGCGGCGCCGCTGCCGGAATGCCCGAGATGCCTGGCGCCGAATACAGTGCCCGCCGACGTGCTGTGCATCCCGGCGCCAGCCGTTGCGTGGGCAGCAGTGAAGACGACATGGCTGATGGCCTGGCCCAGCGCCAGGCAGCCTGTCAGCCCCGCAAATCCGATCCGCCGAACGGCCACGGCATACGCAATGGGCGAGGCCAGCAAAAGGGCGAGCGCACCGGCGACGGGAGGAATCGGCATACCGGCGATCCCGGCGTGGGCCAGCGTGGCCAGGGCTACGGCAGCCACCGCGATCGCGGTGGCGCGCACGAGGCGCGGCCCGGGGGTGCCCGCCTGGATCACCCGGCCAGGATACCCATCGCTGCGAGCGGCCCGAAGGCGTCCGCATCGTGCCGAGGCGTGATGTCACTGACATAGGCTGGCCCGATCCCACCCCCGCGCACAGTGAGGAGATCGACCATGGTCGACACCGGACGCGCCCGCAGGGTCGCCGAACGGATCAAGGATGTCATCGCCGAGAATCTCGACGCGATCGTCAAGGACCCCGACCTGGGCTTCGTGACGATCACCGATGTGCGCGTCACCGGCGATCTGCAGCAGGCCTCGGTCTTCTATACGGTCTTCGGCGACGACACCCAGCGCGAGCACACCGCGCGCCTGCTGGCCAAGAACACCGGCAAGCTGCGCAGCCTCGTCGGCAAGCACCTGGGTATCCGCCTCACCCCAAGCCTGGAGTTCCACCTCGACGCCCTGCCGGACACGGCCGCGCACATCGACGACCTGCTCAAGGCCGCACGCGAGCACGACGCCGAGGTCGCCGCCAGTGCGGCCGGTGCCGTGTATGCCGGTGACGCCGACCCCTATAAACACGAGGACGACGAGGACGAACTCGCCGGCCAGCGTGCCGACGCCTGATCGCCGCCCGCCGGCGCCGGATGGGTTGCTGATCGTCGACAAACCGGCGGGGTGGACCAGCCACGACATCGTCGCCAAGGTCCGCTACCTCGCCGCCACCCGCAAGGTGGGGCACGCCGGCACCCTCGATCCGATGGCGACCGGCGTGCTC
This sequence comes from Nostocoides vanveenii, assembly GCF_039531165.1. NCBI lineage: Bacteria > Bacillati > Actinomycetota > Actinomycetes > Micrococcales > Intrasporangiaceae > Nostocoides > Nostocoides vanveenii. The sequence goes on from NZ_BAAAPN010000018.1 coordinate 29,958, forward strand.
GTTCTCGGCATCGGCCGCGCCACCAAGCTGCTGACCTTCCTCGTCGGCTGCGACAAGGCTTATGCCGCGACCATCCGCCTCGGCGCCACCACGGTCACCGACGATGCCGAGGGTGAGGTCGTGACCACCACTGCGGTGGGCGAGTCGCCCGCGGGCCTGCGCGACGCGATTGCCGGCCTCACCGGTGCGATCGACCAGGTGCCCAGCGCGGTCAGCGCGATCAAGATCAAGGGCAAACGCGCGTATGCCCGCGTCCGCGCCGGCGAGGACGTCGCCCTGGCCGCGCGTCCGGTCACCGTCGCGCGCTTCGATGTCTGGGGCGAGCGGCAGGTCATGGTGGACGGTGTGCCGATGCTCGACGTGGACGTCGAGGTCGAGGTCTCCTCCGGCACGTATGTCCGTGCCCTGGCCCGCGACCTCGGCGCCACCTTGGGCGTCGGGGGGCACCTGACGGCCCTGCGACGCGCCCGGGTGGGCCGCTTCGACCTCGGCGATGCGCACCCCCTCGCTGCGCTCGAATCCTGCGCCCCTGAGCAGTTGCCGGTCATCCCACTCGCCGACGCTGCGGCGGCGTTCGCGACACGCCCGGTGGACGCGGACGAGGCGCGGGCGCTGGCATACGGTCAGCGCATCCCGTCGGCGAGCCCGGGGCGAGCAGACCCCGTGGCCGCCATCGGGCCGGACGGCGCCCTGGTCGCGATGCTCGACGAGACACGCGCCATTGCTCAGGCGTATGTCGTGTTCACGCCGGCCAGGTGATGAGGCAGCGCCCGCTTCGGTCCGAAATCGTGTCCCTGGCCGCGTGTTCGTATTGTTGGCTCGTGCATCGCTGGACCGATCCCGCCGACACGCCCGCGGACCTCAAAGGCTGCGTGGCGACCTTCGGCAACTTCGACGGGGTCCACCGCGGCCACCAAGTCGTCATCGCCACGCTCCGGGCAGAGGCAGCCCGGCGCGGCGTGCCAGCAGTCGCACTGACCTTCGACCCGCATCCGGTCCAGGTTCTGCACCCCGAGCGTGCGCCAGAGTTGATCAGTCCCGCCGGTCTACACGAGCGACTGCTCGAGGAGACCGGGATCGACGGCCTGCTCGTCGTGCCCTTCACGCGGGCCTATGCCCAGCAGAGCGCGGAGGACTTCATCATCTCGACCTTCGTCGACGGTTTGGGGGTGTCGGCCCTTGTCGTCGGCGCCGACACCAAGGGCTTCGGGGTCGGCTACACCGGTGATGTCGATCTGATCCGCGAAGTCGGCGACCGTCACGGCTTCGAGGTGATCGTCGTCCAGGATCAAGGCGACGATCGGCGCTGGTCGTCCAGCGCGGTGCGGGAGCATCTGCGTCTTGGCGAGGTGGCTGAGGCAGCCGCCATTCTCGGCCGGCCGCACCGCGTCATCGGCATCGTCGTCCACGGATACCACCGGGGCCGCGAACTTGGTTATCCCACAGCGAATCTCGAGCGCCGCGCGCGCGGCGTCGTGCCCGCCGATGGGGTGTATGCCGGGTGGCTCACCCGTCTTGATATGGACCCTGCGGACCGTGACTATCGGCTGCCCGCGGCGATCTCGGTCGGCACCAACCCGACCTTCGAGGGCACTGAGCGCACGGTCGAGGCCTATTGCCTGGACCGCACCGATCTCGATCTCTATGGCGAGGAGGTCGCGGTCGACTTCGTGGCACACATCCGGCCGACGCTGAAGTTCGACTCCATCGACGCGCTGCTGGAGGCGATGGCGCAGGACGTAGTCGCGTGTCGATCGATCCTGGCTCCCTGACCCAGAGCACAGACCCAGAGCACTGACGCTGCGTCGGTGGCGGCGCATTTCGGTTGGCAATCTCCTCGCTTCTGTGGCTGAGGTCGGCGCGCGACTCTAGGCTGGCCGATGTGCTTCGCCCCAGGGGTGGCGGCGGGGGCCATCGATCGGGGAGGCATGGATATCTGGACCACAAACGAGGAATGATCGAGCAGCCGTCGGCGGCTGGTGTCGCCGGTTGGGGGGTGGCGGACTGGGCGCGGCAGCGGCCGTCGCCCTGCCCCTTGGTATGACGCCGGCCCTCGCTGCACCAATGGCCGTTGCCGCACCGACAGCCGCTGCCAGGGGCACCGCGCCGGCCCGAGCCTGGAAGGCTCCTACCGACCTCCGGGCGGCCACGCCCGGCCAGCTGGTCGGGGCGGGCTACATCGACGATTGGGTCGCGTATCTGACCAATCCCCTCGGCGCGCGGCCGACGCCCATAACGACGCTACCGAGCCACGCCAGTCCAGCCGACGCGCAATTCGACACCGTCGGCGAGCGCAATGCGGTCGGGCAGGTGCAAGGTGACGGCGCCGGGCCCCAGCGGCGGTGAGGAGCGTCCGAGGGTGAGGGGCGGCCATACGGCAATCGCGCCGAGCAGCACCGCAAGGGTGGCGGCGGCGGACACGGCTTGACGCACACGGTGCCGCCGGAGGCCGCGCCCCCACAGGTCCGTGAGCAGGCGCGGCGGTGTGCGGTGGCCCGGGCGGCGGAGCGCAGGAGAGCCCGAAGCTCCGCGTCGGCGCGGCTCGGGTCGAGGTCGGTGCTCATGTCCAGAAGTACGCTCGCTGACGCGATTCGGTTGGGTCGCGCCCATCATGCAGCCCCGAAACCCCGGCGGCGCGGATCGGCTGCCAAGCGTCGATCGCGTCTCACTTGACGCCCGCGGGACTGCGGGACGTGATTTAGCCGCCCGAACATGGCACTATCGGCCCAACACCCGCACACCCAACCGCGAAAGTGGTCGCCGATGCCCGCTACCCAGTCCCTCCTGCCTGCCGACGAAGACCTGGACACCACCGCCCTGACCAGCCGCTCGGCGAATGTGGGCGTGCTCTTCCGGGACCGCGTGGCCAAGACCCCCGACAAGGTCGCCTACTGGTATCCGCAGGGCGACGACTACGCCAAGGTGACGTGGAAGCAGGTCAAGGACCGGGTCTTCCCGCTGGCCGCCGGGCTGATCGCACTCGGCGTCGAGCCCGAGGAGCGCGTCGCTCTTGCGTCCGGCACGCGGTATGAGTGGGCGCTCGCCGACCTGGCGAATATGTGCGCGGGATCGACGACCACCACGATCTATCCCTCGACGATCGCCGACGATGTCGCCTTCATCATCTCCGACTCCGGCAGCGTCGTCGTCTTCGCCGAAGACGAATCCCAGGTCGAGAAGCTGCGCAGCATTCGCGACACCATTCCCTCGGTCCGCAAGGTCGTCGTCTTCGATGGTGCGGGCGACGGCGACTGGGTGATCAGCCTGGAGGACCTGGCCCGACTCGGCACCGACCTGCTCGCCGAGAATGCGCGAGCGGTCGACGAACGCATTGATGCCATCGCCTCCGACCAGCTCGCAACGATCATCTACACCTCCGGCACCACCGGCCGGCCCAAGGGCGTGCGGCTGCTGCACAGCGCCTGGACCTACCAGGCCGCCGCCACCGGCGCGATCCGGATTCTGCAGCCGGACGACCTGCAGTATCTGTGGCTGCCGCTGGCCCACGTCTTCGGCAAGCAGTTGCTGACGATTCCGCTGCAGGTCGGTTTCCCGACGGTCATCGACGGCCGCATCGACAAGATCATCGAGAACCTCCCCAAGGTGCAGCCGACCTTCATGGCGGCCGTCCCGCGCATCTTCGAGAAGGTGCACGGCACGATCTCGGTGATGATGGCCAAGGAAGGTGGGGCCAAGGAGAAACTCTTCCACTGGGCCACCGGGGTAGGTTCCAAGGTCTCCGATGCCCAGATCGCGGGCAAGAAGCCGGGGGCTGTCCTCGCCGCTCAGCACAAGGTCGCCGACAAGCTGGTCTTGTCCACGGTGCGCAACCGCTTCGGTGGGAACGTTCGCTTCTTTATCTCCGGCTCGGCAGGGCTCAACCCCGAGGTCGCCCGCTGGTTCCACTCCGTGGGGCTTTTGGTCGCCGAAGGCTACGGTCTGACCGAGACGAGCTCCGCGGCATACGTCAATCGGCTGGTGGCCTACAAGATCGGGTCGGTCGGCTGGCCGCTGCCCGGGCTGGAGACGCGGATCGCGGACGACGGCGAGATCCTGCTGCGCGGTGAGGGCATCATGCAGGGCTACCACAACAATCCCGAGGCTACCGCGGAGGTGCTCGACGCGGACGGCTGGTTCCACACCGGTGATATCGGCGAGTTGGACGACCGGGGCTTCCTGAAGATCACCGACCGCAAGAAGGACCTCTTCAAGACCTCGAACGGCAAATACGTCGCGCCGTCGCAGCTGGAGTCGACCTTCAAGGGTCTGTGCCCGTATGTCAGCCAGATCATGGTCCACGGCAACGATCGCAAGTTCGTCAGCGCGCTGATCACCCTGGACCCCGACGGCATCGCCGGTTGGGCGGCTGCGAACGGTCTCGAGGGCAAGTCCTATGAAGAGATCGTCTCCTCGCCGGCCGCCAAGGAGATGGTCCAGGGCTATGTCGACCAGCTCAACGCCGGCCTCAACCGGTGGGAGCAGGTCAAGGCCTTCACTATTCTCGGCAGCGACTTCTCGGTCGAGGGCGGCGAGCTTACGCCGAGCCTGAAGGTCAAGCGCAAGGTGGTCACCGAGATGTACAAGAAGGACCTGGACTCCTTCTACAACTAATCCACGCTTTCCCCGGATGCGGTGCCGTGACCCTCGGCCGACTGTCGACGTCGGCCGGCGGTCCCGGTTCTCGTCCACATTGCACAACAGAGGTTCCCGTATGCCGTTCCAGCCCCCCGCCCCCACCACCCGTCGCGCCGCCCTCTTGTTGCCGACCCTTGCCCTCGCCGGCGCGGCCCGGCCGGCGTGGGCCGACGACGCCGAGCGCGCGATCGTCACCACCGGCCTGCAGGCGACCGCCCGCGCTGCCGTGTGGGTCAAGCACGATGTGCCCTACAGCCAAAGCGCGACCTTCGACGGCTACCGCACCGACTGCTCCGGCTATGTTTCAATGGCGTGGGGTCTGGCCCGGCCGGGCCTGAACACCCGGACCTTGCGCCGCGTGGGTGACTTCATCACCAAGCCGGAGTTGCGCCGTGGCGACGCGCTGCTGAGCCCGACCACGCACGTGGTGCTCTTCGACAAGTGGGCCGACGCCGGGCGCACCAGCTACTGGGGGTATGAGGAGTCCTCGTCCCAGGGCGCCGTCTATCGGGTGATCCCGTATCCCTACTGGCCGGGCTATGGCCAGTTCAAGCCCTTCCACAAACGCGGCATGAGCCCGACCAAGACCGTCTTATTCGAACCGTTGATCCAACGGTCCGCGAGTAGGACGGTCTTGTCATTTCTGGAGGGCTCGGTGACGAAGCGAAGTGGTGACGGTTGCGCCCGCTCATAGCGGGTGTCACTCGAGAACGCGGCCTCGAGGCTGCTCCGCCATGCCTCGGCCCCGTCCTGGAGTTCGACCACTGGCGGGGTCGTGATGTAGGTGCCGACTCCATCCTCGTTCAGGTAGATGCGCTCGAGTAGTGCGTCGTTCAACTTCCGCCGAGCCGAGCCTTTGATGCCTTCGTAGAGTGCCGCCGGGTCCTCCAAGAGGTCGACCAGCATGCGTAGCGTTTCGGCGCCGACAAGCAGCTTCTCGCCGGTCTCAGTCAGTCCTGTCTCGGCACTCTCGCGTTCGGCCTGGATCCTCCGTAGTCGTTCCTTGATCCGTTCTTTCGGCATCGCGCCGTCTGCCGCCAAATCGAGCAATCGGTCTTCCTGCACGCCGAGTCGCTGCAGCTGCGAGCGGTAGTTCTCATGGAGTTCTCGGACGGCACTCTGCTCCTCGGACAAAGTCGTGTCGATTTCCGTCCTTACCGCGCTGGAGAAGTCTTCGCCGAGGGCGAGGTGCGGGTACAGATCGATGACTGCTTGCTCGACAACATGAACGGGCAGGAACGGCAGGTCACACAGTTTGTCTTGCCGCGCGCGGCAGAAGTAGTACTCGAACATATCGCCACGTCGACCCTTGACCTGGGTGTAGATCATGCGGCTGGTGCGGCCTACCTGGTGGCAGCGATCACAGAACAGCATTCCCTTGTCGACGGACACGAGAAACTGCCCGGAGACGGCCATGAAGCTGCCCGCCGGCGGTCATGAGTTCTGCCCGCTGACGGTCATGGGATCTGCCCGACACGACGT